>JBKBIJ010000022.1:0-15783 GCA_046299455.1 Brevinematia bacterium
AGATCTAGTACAACTCCAACATCCCTTATTCTCTTATTTTTGGGACCCATTCGCTTAGCTTCTATGAGGTATGGTTTTTTGATTATGTTTTTTAGTTCTTGTACTGCTGCATTAAATCTTTCTATATGTCCAACTTGAAGAATTATACCGTGTTTATATGATAGGTCTATCAATTTTTTTGCATAATTTATACTTCTTGTTATTGGTTTTTCTACGAGTACATGTACCCCTCTCTTTATGAATTCTGAAGCAACATAGTAATGTAAGAATGTTGGTACTGCAACGATGACTGCGTCTACCCTTCCGAAAAGATCTTTTATATCTCTAAAATACTTTGTCTTATATTTCTCTGCAACTTCCTGTCCTACCTTTGGATCTATATCACATACACCTACTAGCTTTACGTCTTCAAATGATGAGAGAGCATTGACGTGGTACTTTCCCATTTGTCCCACGCCAATTACTGCTATATTAACTTTTGATGACATATCTGTACCCTTCACTTATCTTTTGTATATTCTGCTTTAACTGTTGTTTGTAATCCGCCCCTTATTGTAAATTCAGCTTCTATACTCATCTTTATTGGATTACATACTTTAACTAGGTCGTTTAGTATCTTGTTTACAACATGCTCGTAAAAAATTCCTATGTTTCTATAGGAATGTAAATAGTATTTGAGAGATTTAAGTTCTATACATTTTTTGTCTGGTATATACTTTATTGTTAGGGTTGCAAAATCTGGTAAACCAGTCCAAGGACATACAGAGGTAAATTCATTTGTTTTTATCACTATTTCAATTTCCTTACCTGGATATTCATAGTCAAAAACTTCTAATACCTCGCTATCTATTTTGTCTGGACCATAGACGTCAAACCTTCTGTTTTTGTATTTGTTCTCACCTATCATATTAGCTCCTTTAGTAAAAAATTATTAACGAATTATACCTTAAGTTTAAATTTTTTAGAAAACCTGTATCAAAAATTCAGCCTTTTAAGTCTTATTTTTTCTATCCTGGCTTTCCTAAATACTGTTTAGATAATACCCATTACTCCTCAAAATCTACCCAAACAAATGCTCTTATAAAGCTGTACCAAAGACTCAATTTCCTAAATCTCTTTCTTTCAACTATCTTTACTAAAAGTTATTCAGATAAATTCTAAAGGAAGGTATTTTTTTGGATCGATAAACTTTTTAAGTAGTTATTAGATTTATTAGCAATATTTTTTGGACCTTTAAGTAATAAGGTAATATTTTTGAGACACTCTTAACTCCAAGTAGTAGAGCTAATATTTTTGAAAAGTCCTTGTTCTTAAGGAGGTAGTTTTTTGAGGTAATGTAGATTTTTAAGGGATTATACGATTCCTTAGAGATACTTTTGAAGACCTTTGAGCAGAAAGCTAATATTTTTTAGCATTTTCAGTAGAAAGATGATATTTTGGGAACAGTCTTATCCAATTTTGTTTTATAGATTCTGAAGAAAGGTGGTTTTTTGAGTAAAGGAAACCTATTTAAGAGGTTATCAGAAGATGAGGATGTTTAAAGAAATGTATTTATGCTTTTTCTAAATTTGCCAAAGAATTGAAAAATATAATGGTGCAATTTTTAATAGATTTTAGATAACACTATAGTAGGGCTACTAAATATTCCTAAAATTTGCTTTTGAGTAAAGACATAAATATTGTCTAGATTACTAAAACATTTTTAGAAAGGTGTAAAATGGATTGAAAAGATTACTTAGGAAAAAAATTAATTATTGTTTTAGCTTTATTTATCTTAGCCTAAAGTAAATCTTATTTCAAAAAGGTTCTTAATAATAAACAGGAGAAAGTTTGATTAAATCTTTATAAAATGAAGTAGGATTACTTAGAAAGTTGTATTTATTCTCATACGAGTTAGACAGGAATAAGAGAGATAGATGTTATACGAAAAAATGTTTTATTTATTGTGGATATAGTATTATTATGTGGGTATTTTCTTTAAAGAATAGATAATTGTTATTGTGATATGTTAAAATTGTTTTAGGGGGTAGTATGATAAGGGTTATTATTAATGGCTGCACTGGTAGAATGGGGAGAACGAATGTTAAAGTTTTTAGTGAAGATAGAGAAATAAAAATAGTTGGTGGTATTGTTGAACCAAATAATCCTTACATTGGTAGTGATGTGGGTGAAGTTGCAGGTATTGGCCGTATAGGGGTAAAAGTTTCGGATAATGTTGAAGAATTTATAACCGATGCTGATGTGATTGTTGATTTTTCTGTTCCTGAAGCGACTGATAAGATTTTGGATTATGCTGTTAGGTATAATAAAAAGCTTGTTATTGGTACTACTGGTCTCGATAAAAGTTTAATTTCGAAAATTAAAAACGCTTCTAATGAAATTCCGATAGTTCAGAGTCCAAATTTTAGTGTAGGTGTCAATTTGATGATAGAGTTGGTTAAAAAAGTAGCTTTAGTTCTAGGAGATAGTTTTGATATTGAAATACTGGAGATACACCATAACAAAAAGAAAGATGCTCCATCCGGTACAGCTATTAAATTATTAGAAAGCATAAAGGAGGTTAGACCTGATTACAGTGCTATCTATGGGCGAGAAGGAATAGTGGGTGAGAGACCAAGTAATGAAATAGGTGTTTTTGCAGTGAGAGGTGGTGATGTTGTTGGTGAACATAATGTTATGTTCTTAGGTTACGGTGAGAGAATCGAATTGGTACATAAAGCATCTTCGAGAGAAACATTCTCAAGGGGTGCTCTAAGAGCAACTAAATTCGTTTATACTAAAGATAGAGGACTCTTCTCAATGAAGGATGTCCTAGGGATTTGAACCGATTATTGAAACAATGTTAGTTTCGCTAAGGTTGCCATTAAAATCTTCTGCCCATATCATAAAGATTGTGTTATTACTTTCAAGGTCTAATGATATGTATTTGCTATTACCAAAGACATTCTCAGAAAAACTTTTTTCGTTTACTTTGTAGTGTATCATTTTTACACCACTTCCATTTTCACTATCTGTAACTTCCACAAATATGACTATATTCGTAGTTCTGACTAAATATTGGTTTTCTGAAATTTTTTTAGAGTTTTCTATGTATAATTTTTCTATAGTTGGTTTATATTTATCCTCTTTTATAGGGAGGATTCTGAAGTGACTTATAATATTTGTTGTATTGCCATCATAATCAGAATAAGTTATTCCGTATTCATACTCTCCCTCTTCTATGTTTTGAATGTATATTACTTCATAAGGGTTTATAGATGATTCTTTATTTAATGATATTAAGGGTGAGATATTAGTTATAACATTTGAAAGTCTTTTAACATAGAATGAAGATTTTTCGAAATCCACTCCAGAGATATCAACTGGGTCGGACCATTTTATTTTGATATTGTTAGTCCGATAAAATTCTGTAGGTGTCATAATTCGAAATTGTGGTGGTGTTCTGTCATGGTAAACTTCGGTTGTAACTTCTTTCTTACCTATTATTATCTTGTAGAGCCCTTCTGTGTTGAATACGTAACTAAATGAATATAAACCTTTGAAGTTTTTTAATCTTAGTGGTTTTACTAGATTTGTTCTACTGGTTAAGGTATTTATTATAGTAACATTTTCTGGATTCTGGCTTACAAAAAAGAAATCGTTTGGTTTTGGGTTTTTTCTAGATATTTCTAGTTTTTTGAAGTCCGAGAGTATTATAGGTTCTTGTAAAATGTTTGATACTTGAAATATTAAGTTTGTTTCAAAAATGGCTTTAGAGTTATCTAAAAGTTTAAATAAAAATAAAGTATTCTTTCCGCTTGCTAGCTTATAGGATATGGGAAGGAATAATCTTATGGTTTTGTTTGTGATAATTTGGAAAACAGTGTCTTCTTCTATATTGAACTTCTCGGTTTTTGGCCCTTTTACCAGAAGAATTAAATGTGAGTTATCTACTTCTTGTTTACTATTCTCTTCGAGTTCGTATGATATATCCACTATAAAAATTGGATTTATGGTTATTACATTTGAGTAATTTACCAGCTTAAATTCTTTTATTGCAATTCCAAAACCATCTACAGAAATAAATATTGCAAACAGAGATATTATTGTTCTTAGCATATAGCTAAATGGTAGAACTATAATATTTATAGTTTCAATTTTATGTTTATTTCACTAACTTCTTCTTGTGCCCTTAAGCCTAAAGTCTACTACACCAAGAATCAATTGATTTTGAAAATCTAGTGATTACCGAAAGAAGTACTGAAAGTTTCAGCTATTCTTTGTACTGCTTACTTTCGAGTTTTCCATTTAGAGGGTGTCGAGGGATATCTAAAGTATCTAGAAAGTTAGTTACATTGGATGGAGGGATAGCACGTGGAATACAATCTTATATAACCAAATTTTTGATCACTGACGGAAGTTAGAATGTGTATTTTATGAAGGATTAATGGAAAAACTATAGTCATTTTGGATGAGTTTAAGTTGGTTCGATTATAATATCTAACATGAGAGAAGTTTTTTTTGATGAGGATACGATATATGCACCTGTAACCCCTAATGTTCATTCTGCAGTAAGCATAATAAGAGTTTCTGGAGATAGAGCAATTGAAGTTGTAGATAAGATTTTTAGAGGTAAAAGAAGTATTAGAGAATCCAAAACCCATACTCTATTGTATGGAAATATAGTTGGTAAAGATGGTGAAAAGATAGATGATGTTTTGGTTGCTGTGATGAGGAAACCTAATTCTTATACAGGAGAGGATGTTGTAGAGATAAACTGTCATGGTAATCCAATAATAGTTAGTAGGATCTTGGAACTACTCAAGTGGCATGGACTTAGGATGGCTTTACCTGGAGAATTTACGAAGAGAGCTGTAATTAACGGCAAAATTGATCTTATTCAAGCTGAAGCAATAAATTCACTTATAATGAGTAGAAATGCTGTTAACGTAAGGATATCTAGAAATATACTTGATGGTAGTTTATCAAGGATTATAGGTGAAGTTAAAGAAAAGTTATTAGATTTACTGGCATATCTTGAGGTTTTGGTAGATCATCCAGAGGAAGATTTAGCTCATAGAGATTGGGAGTTTATTGAAGATAGTATAAGATATTCTATAAGTGTACTTAAAAAAATATTGGATAAATCTAAAAATAGTAAGTTTTTTACGGATGGAATAAAAATATGTATAGTTGGAAAAACGAATTCAGGTAAATCAAGCTTGATGAATGCATTATTGGGTGAAGATAGATCGATAGTGTCTAATATTCCAGGTACAACAAGAGATGTCGTAAAAGAGATTACATCGATAGAAGGTGTTCCTGTAAGCATACTTGATACTGCAGGAATAAGAGAATCAAAAAATACGATAGAAATGGAAGGTATAAAAAGAACAATTAAGAGTATAGAGTCATCGGACGTAATATTAGCAATATTCGATTTTTCTTCAGAGATTTCAGAGAAAGATATAACAGTAGTGGAGACTATAAAGAAGTATGCGAGTGATAAGAATGTATTTGTAGTTTTTAACAAGATAGATAAACTGGTGTCAGGATTAAGCAAAGAAGAAGAGTTTATTGAAGAGATAAAGAATAACAAGAAGTTGCTGAGTAGGGAGAATAAGATAGTTAAGTTACTTCAGGAGAATGGTATTACTCCAGTGGAGTATTTTTTTACGTCGGCGAAAATGGGAGTAGGTATAAAAAAATTGGCAAAAACGATAGTGACAAGAGTAGTTGGTGATGTTGAAGCTGAGGTTAACAATATACTGATAAATAACGAAAGGCACAGAGAAATGGTAGAAAAAACGATAGATTCTCTGGGAGAAGCTTTGGAATCAGCTATACAAAAAATGTCAGAGGAATTTATTGCAATAGGTGTAAGGGATGCTCTAGCATATATTGGTGAGATGATTGGAGAGATAACAACAGAAGATCTGATGGATAGAATATTTAAAAACTTTTGCATAGGTAAATGATGGGAAATTTATTTGATGTAGATCCTAAAATATATGTATCTAAGACGGATTTCGTGAATATATTGATGTGTCCCTATACGTTTTTGTTAAAAAACAAGGTAAAGATCCATCCTACAGAAAACGTGGTTCAAGGAACAAATTTACATAAAATAATGAAAAGGATAAATCAAATTAATGACATAGAGAGAGTGAAAAAATTTATAGAAGTAAAAATGAAAGAAAGGAGTTATATGAAAAAAGAATTGGCTAATATAATTTACTTTTTGAATTGTAGGTTAGAAGATAATCTAGATATTTTCCCTAAATACCAAGAGTTAAAAGTTAAAATGGATGTTGGTAAATACGTTTTTAATGGGATAATTGATGCGGTATATTGTTACAAGGATGGATTTGAGGTGTTTGAATATAAAAAGAGCTTTTACAAACAACATGATGATATATTTTTGGAGACTTTATTCTATTCGTTTGTATTGGAAGATTTTTCGAAAACCTCTGTGAGAAGAATGGGTATATTTTCTTTCTCAACAGGAAAGGTATATTATAAAGATTATAACCAAAAAGATTTTATTCCTAAAATCGATGTAGTTATAAATACACTGGAGAGAAACGATTTTTCACCAAGAAATTCGTATGAGAATTGCAGAATTTGTATATACAGAAACATGTGTGATTTTTCTAGTTTTAGGTAGAATAAGATTTTGGTAAAGAATTTGCCGTAGGTTTTTGTAATTGAAATAATTACTCATTTAACATTAACGGAAATGAGGTAGAAGCTTATGGAATTCAAGGAGACGATAGCTTGTATAGGTGCTGGTTATGTTGGTGGGCCTACTATGTCGGTGATTGCTTACAAATGTCCTCAGTACAAAGTGATAGTAGTTGATATAGATGCTGAAAAAATAAAAAGGTGGAATTCTGATTTACTTCCTGTTTATGAACCTGGTCTTGATGAGATTGTCAAGGAAACTAGAGGAAGGAATTTATTTTTTTCAACAGACATAGAGTCTGCGATAAAGGAAGCTAGTATAATATTTATAAGTGTCAATACTCCAACAAAAGAATATGGTGAAGGTAAAGGGATGGCACCTGATTTAAGGTATTTGGAGAGTTCTTCGAGGCAGATTCTTAAATATGCGAATAGTGATAAGATAGTAGTAGAAAAAAGTACTGTTCCGGTACGTGCTGCAGAAGAAATAAGAAGAGTTTTGTCAACTTCTGATAAATATCATTTTGAGGTTTTGTCGAATCCTGAGTTTTTAGCTGAGGGTAGTGCAATAAATGATTTACTTTTCCCTGACAGAGTTCTGATAGGATATCAAGAAACACCTGAAGGTATAAGAGCCAGAGATAAGCTTGTTGAAATTTACGCAAATTGGGTACCTAAGGAAAAAATAATAACTTCGAATATATGGAGTGCAGAATTATCTAAGTTGGCATCAAATGCTTTTCTAGCACAAAGGATATCTTCGATAAATGCGTTATCAGCGTTATGTGAGAAGGTTGGAGCTGATATTGAAGAAGTTTCAAGAAATATAGGACTTGATAGTAGGATAGGTAATAAGTTTCTGAAAGCAAGTGTAGGGTTTGGTGGTTCTTGTTTTAAAAAGGATATTTTAAATCTTGTGTATATATGTAAGACGTATGGACTTCATGAAGTTGCAGACTATTGGTTGAAGGTTGTTGAAATCAATGAGTATCAAAAGCATAGGTTTGTGACAAATATTATAAGAGAAATGTTGAGCACTTTAGCTGATAAGAAAATAGCTGTTTTTGGTTTTGCTTTTAAGGCTAATACTAACGATACAAGGGAAAGTGCAGCAATAACTGTGGTAAAGAGACTACTTGAAGAGAAAGCAATAGTAAATATAGTGGATCCTAAGGCGTTAGAAAATGCTAAAAAAGATCTCGAAGGGATGAAGGGGGTTGTGAATTATTTTGAGGATCCGTACGAGGCGGTGAGAGATTCGGATGCTATTGTGGTACTTACAGAGTGGAATATGTTTAAAGAGTTGGATTATCAAAAAATATACTCTTTAATGAGAAAGCCATCGTTTATATTCGATGGTAGAAATATTCTAGATCATAGATTATTGTATTCGATAGGTTTTAATGTCTATCCTATAGGTAAACCTCCTTTAACTCACTTTAGTAAAACATAGGTTGAGAGGGTGAAAATGGGTAAAAGGATACTGGTGACAGGGGGTGCGGGATTCATAGGTAGTCATTTATGTGAACATTTGCTTAACAATAACAACGAAGTAATATGTGTAGATAATTTTTTTACCGGTAGAAAGGAGAACATTATACATCTTTTGAAGAACCCAAGATTTGAAGTTATATCACATGATATAATAAACCCTATAAGTTTGGCTGTAGATGAGATATACAACTTTGCTTGTCCAGCGTCGCCACCGCATTACCAATATGATCCAATATTTACTGTTAAAACGAACGTTTTTGGTGCCTTGAATATGTTAGAACTTGCAAGGACTTTTGGTTCAAAAATAATGCAAGCATCGACATCAGAAGTATATGGTGATCCTCTCGAACACCCTCAAAAAGAAAACTACAGAGGTAATGTAAATCCAATAGGTCCTAGGGCTTGTTATGATGAAGGTAAGCGAGTAGCCGAGACATTGTTTTTTGATTACTGGAGAAAGTTTGGTGTTAAAATAAAAGTAATAAGAATATTCAATACTTACGGCCCAAGAATGAGAGAAGATGATGGAAGAGTTGTAAGTAATTTCATAGTACAGGCACTAAAAGGTGAGGATATCACAGTCTACGGGGATGGTATGCAAACGAGAAGTTTTTGTTACATTTCAGATTTAATAGATGGAATATTAAAAATGATGGATTCGCCAAATGATTTCAGAGGACCAGTTAATTTGGGAAACCCTACCGAGTTTAAGGTTATAGAGCTTGCAGAAATGGTAATAAGAATTACAAATTCAAAGTCGAAAATAGTTTATAAGCCTTTACCTGAAGATGATCCTAAAGTAAGAAGACCAGATATAACATTAGCAAAAAGTAAACTTAACTGGGAACCTAAAGTTCCCCTCGAAGAAGGACTAAAAGAAACGATAAAATATTTCAAAAGTAGAATTTTTGATTAGCATATCCTCTCCTTAACAACCTTGCTATCATGAACCTTCTTGTCCGTTATATACTGCTTGTATTCCATTTTGTATCTACATCTATCTACATCTATAGATATTTACCTTTTTCCATTTGCTTTTATTACTTCTACAATGATTTAATGCTTTCAACTTTACTTCAGTACCAATTGTCCAAGTAGGTTAAGCAAGAACAAAAGAAAAGTAGTTATATAGGGCTTTTAGATACGTTACTCTGAGAAACTACCTTTAATTAGAAGTTATGAAACAAAAGTATCATAAATGTAATTGCTTGTATAAGTTGTAGGGAGAAACTGAGAACTACTCGAAGATATTTTTTCTATCTAAAGGTGTTTCGAAAATATCTATAGGGAATTGGATAACTACTTAAAAAATAATCATTACTCTAAGGGGACCATTTTTACTTAGACGTTTTCCGAATAAGCTTATAAGGAAGAACGAGAGAAAAAGAAAGCTAATAAATTGAATTTTGGGCGCAGTCTCAAAATATTACTTCCTCACTTAAAGATATAAGAAAGTATTGCTAAGAAATTCTTTTAACTCCTTAGAAGAAGCCTATCACTCAAAGAAACTACTTTTTGAGAAGTTATAAAAAATACCATAATAAGAAAACTTATCTGAATAAGTTGTAAAGATGAATAGGTTTCTCAAATTTATAGAAAAATATCATTTTTAAGAAGTTGTGAAATAGACACATTGTAAAGTTACTTGTTTAAACTAATAATGTTTCAAAAATATTACTTTTCTACTTGGATGTCCCAAGATACCAATTTATAACCTGAAGGTTTTAAATAACATAGCTAAGAGATTGTATAGCCACTTAAAAAAGAGAATTCGTTTCAAAAATCTTGTTTGAACTTGTACTATTTACTATTTCTATTAACACTAAATCTCTAAATTTGTAAACAACTACTATTTTCATAACTCTAAGAAACCACCTTTCTTTAGAATCTATTACCTTTGATGAATAATTCTATGGGAGATTAGTTGTTAACAAAGAACTACTAAGATGTATTTATACTTTCGAAGATACAATAACATAGGTGTTACAATTAGAAGTTTTAAACTCCTAGGAATGAGGATATTCAAGAAACACTTTACACTAAAAGATCTTTAGTAATATTGCTAAGAGATTTTACAACAACTTAGAAGAGGACTATTACTCTGAAAAACTACCCTTTTAGAAGTTCTTTTAGAAGTTTTAAAACTAAATAGAGTTTATCTAGACAACCTGTAGGTGGATCAAAAACTATCATTCTTAGGAAGTTAAGAAAAACAGAAATACCATAAGAGCAACTTTCTGAATAAGTAAAAGAATTTCAAAAATACTAATTTATCACTTTAATGTATTCAAAAACATAGCTAAAAAGTAAAGATGTTTCGAAAATATTTCTTTACCGTTTAGGTATATTAAGATATTCCTAAGAAATTGGACAAACCTTTAGAGAAATGGCTATTACTCTTAAAAACTACGTTCTTAGAAGTTATAGAAATAGATCCATAAGAAAATTTATCAAAATAGATTGTATAGGAATGTAAAGTTACATTACTTCAAGAAACTGTTACCTTTTAGAAGGTATGTTGAAGAAATATCACGTAGAGCTTTATCTAGGTAGCCTGTAGGTTAGAGATATAAAGATAGATATGAAAAGGAGGTTTAGAAAGTTAGATTTTTAGCATACCTTTCTGAGAGTAAACTTATAAACAAGCTGGTAGTGGGGTAATAGTTGTTCTAAGTTTGTGGAAAACTTTTTTTATTTTTTCAGGAGGTCTTTTATGAAAAAGTGGTATGTGTTCTAAATTTATAGAAAACTCCTAAGAATATCGTTAAAAGATACTATCATTCTTATGAAGTTTAAGGAAATATTATGACATAACTTACCTTAATAAGCTGTAAGGGCAAATAAGATAGAAAGAAACTTAAGGATTTTTAACACATACTCTTTAGTAAATTATAAAGATGGATAATGGGAGGGGAAAATACATTTAGGAAACTCGATAAATCTAAAAAAGGTTCATTACCCAAAGAAACTATTTTCTCTAGAAGTTATGTAATAGAAGTACCCAAGAGTAATTGTTCAAATAGTTTGTAAAGAAGAATTTAGGATCTTTCGAAAATACCTTTCTTATTTAAAAGTGTAAAGAATATTGCCAAAAATTCGATAAATATTTAAAAAATACCTATAAACCTAAGAAACCACCTTTTTCTAGAAGTTATGAACACGAATACCAAGAAGACAGAGCAACTTTTAGTAGATATAGATGGAAAGAAGAAATTTTAGTAATTAGATTCCCAATAAATCCTTCTAAAAGCAAACATTAAAAGGTTGTAAGAAATAATAAGCTTCCCAAGTATATAGAAAACTCCCAAGTAAATAATAGCTCTAAGAAATTATCATCCTTAAGAACTTATACAACAGAAATACTATGATAGGAACATCTTTATGAATAAGCAAGAATGTTTTGAAAATGATGCTTTTACGTTCAAAAAGAAGGGGTTTTAAGAGTACTACTTTTCTACTTAAGATGTTCAGAAATACATCTAAGAAATTAGATAATCTATTAAAAAAATGATCACCGTGCGAAGAAATTACCTTTCTTGAAGATATTTCAGAAGTACTTTCCTGTTTAAATGCGAAAAAATGTCACCAAAGAATTCAATAACTCTTTAAAAAATACCTATAACTCCAAGAAATTACCTTCTCTAGAGGTTATAAACGCAAAACACTACCAAAGAAATTATTCAAATAACTTTTAGTAAATATAGATAGAAGAAATGAACTTAGGGAATTGTATTTTTTATATGTCTTTTTAATAGCACTATTCTAAATAAGCCGTAATGATAGTAGTTGTTCTAAGTTTATCAGAAAGTTTTATTTAACTTTTGAATTTTAACGTTTTTGTCATGTATAATTTTATAAATTTGGGGATGGTTGAGATGAGGTTTAGCAGGTATCTTATATATACACTTAGAGAGGATCCTAGAGATGCTGAATCTATTAGCCACAAGCTTATGATTAGAGCTGGTCTTATATACAAGGAGGAAAGTGGGCTTTATGGTTATTTACCTTTGGGATTTAGAGTTTACAATAAAGTTGTTTCTATCGTTAGGGATGAGATGAATAAGGCTGGTGCAATTGAGGCGTTACCTACTATTTTGACTCCTGCAGATATATGGCAAGAGAGTGGTAGGCTCGATGTGATGGGTAAAGAAATGATAAGGATAAAGGACAGAAGGAATGGGCTTTTGGTTTTAGGGCCTACTCATGAGGAGGCATTTACCGATATTTTTAGAAGGACTGTAAATTCTTATAAACAATTACCTATAATTTTGTATCAGATTGCAAAAAAATTTAGAGATGAAATAAGACCGAGATTTGGTGTTATGAGATGTAGAGAGTTCACGATGAAAGATGCATATTCTTTTGATATTGATGAGAAAGGCTTGGATGAAAGTTACTTAAGAATGAGGCAGGCTTATGTTAATATTTTTAGGAGAGTTGGACTTAATGCTTTACCAGTTGAAGCGGATGTTGGAAGTATGGGTGGTACAAGAAGTGAGGAGTTTATGGTTTTTGCTTCAATAGGTGAAGCTACGGTTTTGTATTGTTCTAGTTGTAATTACTATGCAAATGTAGAGAGAGCTGAATCCATCCTTGATGAAGAGTTTTATGAAGAAGAGCAAAAACCTTTGGAAGAGGTTGATACTCCTAACGTTTATACCATAGAAGATCTTACGAAGTTTTTTGGTGTATCACCGAAGAAATTCATAAAGACGCTTGTTTATGTAGCGGATGGTGTGCCATTAGTAGTACTTGTAAGGGGCGATTTGGATGTCAATGAAACAAAGTTAAAAAATTATTTGCGGTGTGTTGAATTGGAGTTAGCATCTCCTGAAGTTATAGAAAAAGTAACAAATGCACCGTTAGGTTTTGCAGGACCTGTGGGATTATCTAATGTTAGAGTAATAGCAGATACCTCAATAGTGAATCTTAAAAATGCCATTACTGGCGCAAACAAAAAAGATAAGCATCTGGTTAATGTTAATATTTATAGAGATTTTAAAATTGAAGAAGTTTCTGAAGTAAGGCTTGCTAAAGCAGGAGATAAGTGTAAGAGGTGTGGTGGTACATTGAATGAAACTAAAGGTATAGAAGTTGGGCATATATTCAAACTTGGCTATAAGTACACAAAATCAATGAATGTAACAGTGTTAGATAAAGATGGGAAAAGAGTACACCCTATAATGGGCTGTTATGGTATAGGTATAGATAGAACCATATCAGCAATAATAGAAGTTAGTAACGATGAGAATGGTATAATTTGGCCAATAACTGTGGCACCTTTTGAGGTTGTTGTATTGCCTATATCTATGAAGGATTCTAAACTTGTTGAGATATCTGAGAGTATATATACTTCTTTGTCAGAAGAAGGTATTGATGTTGCAATCGATGATAGAGATGAAACGATCGGTGTTAAGTTTAAGGATGTCGATCTTATAGGTATTCCTTTTAAGGTAATAGTAAGTAAGAAAACAGTAGATGAAGGTAAGGTAGAACTAAAAAGAAGGGATAATGGCCAATCAGTATTTGTACCAATATCTTCCGCTAAAGAAAAAATAAAGGAATTAGTTTTAGAAGAAAGAAAAAAATATGTCTGATTTCACATAACTAGTCTTTTAACTTTTAGTATTATTTCAGTATTGAATATTATCTTTTCTATTTTTCTGCCAGTTGCATCTTTAGTAAGGTCTACGCTTATAGGGGGTTTTATTACATTCAGGTTGCTGTTTATTACTATTATTACTTCTGGTAAAAGATCGTATTCACTATGAAGTTTTTTAACAATGCCAATTTCACCAGATGATAGTTTTACAACAGTACCTTCGGATATTGGTGGTGGTACCTTGTAAATTTTGGCGATTTCTGTTGAAAATTTTATTGAGAGTTCTTGATCATACTTTGTGCCTGATAGTTTTAATATTTCTTCAATAGCAACTCTTACTGGTAAAGGCGGTCTATACGGTCTTTCTGTTGTCATCGCATCAAAGGAATCGCATAATTCAACAATCTTTGTGTATAAATCTATTTTATTTCCATCTACTCCCAATGGATACCCTTTACCATCTACTTGCTCATGATGTAAAAGTACTATCCTTTTGGAAATTTCGTCTATGTTTTGGTTTTCCTTGATCATATGATACCCAATTAAAGGGTGTTGTTTTATGACTTGTATCTCAGAAGAAGATAAGGGCTCCTTTTTATGGAGAATATAAGTAGGTACTTTTATTTTCCCTATATCCATGAGCAAAGCACCTAGCCCAGTAGCACATACCTTATCTATAGATAAACCTAATTTAGTTGCAATATATGAGGATAATATACTGGTGTTTACAGCATGAACATATGAATATGTATCATGTCCTTTAAGATCTAAGAGATTGAGATTCTTTCCCATGCCTAGCTTTATTTCCTTAGCAACTTCTTCAACCGCTTCTTTGGCTTTTTCTGTCCTTGGTGTTTGACTATTACTTATATCCCAAACAACGTTTGAGAAACTATCATATATTTTCCTTTGAGTTGTTTCTGAGATAATAGGGTTACTAACATTTTCTTTAGAAAAGCTAAGGTCTACAGAAATTGGTCTATAAGTTAGTTCCGTTATACCTAGGGATACTAGGCTATCTATGAATTCTTTTTTTATAGGAACTTTAGCTGGCCATAAAAAACTACCATTTATATCGTATATATTACCGTTCAGAACCATACCTTCTTTTAGGTAGGAAATGGATATTATTTCTTTCCTGTCAAAGTCTTCCATATACCCGTGATTAATTATTAATAAACTTTATATATAAATCAATAAAATGAAGAGGCTGTATCAAAAATCCCAAGAGAAAACAACGACCTTTGAGAAATAGAAAAATATAAATGTATATCAAACCTTGCAACCTTCCCATATTCTACAAAACAAACATACACAGCAACATTAATCTCACAACCTTTTCACTCTCCACAGATAAATAACTACCACAAACCTCCTTAACAACACAAAACACCTGCTCTATCCTATACCTGCGCTTAAGTATGTCCTTGTATCTTTTAACCCTTTCATCAGTCCTCACTCTTCCCTCTGCCTTAACCCTTTTTCTCATCGTGCCCCCAGCTACACATACAGGCTCATATCCCACCTTCTCTAACTCCTCAATCAAACTCGCCCTCCGCCCATATAACCTGTCTCCTATTATCTTTACACCTTCTCTCAATCCACATAATCCATACTCCATTATTTGTTCCTTAAGCAACCTACCTTCATCACTATACGCTCTACCCACATTCACTCCAACTACCCACACACTACCACCCTGCCAATACCCTATCGCAATCCCCTTCACATGACTATCTACTTTCCTTATCTCTTGTTCCCTTTTGGTTCTAAGATATCTTGGTGTGTTGTATCTTACTTCCGTTCTATCTACTGTAATGTATGGATTGTCGTTCTTTTGTCCTTACATATTTATTTCTTTCTCTGCAAGCCATTGGATGAATTTTTTAAGGCTATCTTCTGGTATGTTTTTTATTCTATAGACCGAGTTTCTGAGGGATGGTATTCTTTGGTCTTTGGGTAGCTGTTTAGCTGAGGTTAGTAATTTTCTGTAGATCAGGTGGTTGAGTGTTTTTAAGAGGAGT
>JBKBIJ010000023.1:0-15583 GCA_046299455.1 Brevinematia bacterium
GGCAGTGGTTGTAGGACTTTGACTTGTGTGCTTGTGTATGCATATGCTTATGCTATTGGATGTAGCTTTTATAGGAGGTTTGTTTCTCACCCAACGTATTTCCATATTTATTCTTAATTATGAATATGTTAATACAAGTGACTTAATTATTAGTCACCAAAATTTGAGTTTAAATTTATTGCTTCTAAGGAAATAGAATAGATAGTTTTTGGTTGAATCCTGTTTATGAGATTATTCTTAGTTACTGTGATACTCCTAGACATGAGTTGAAGTTAGTGGTTTGTTTTTCAGTTTTGTAGATGTATTATTTTGGGGAGCTGAAAGTGAATTTAAGTATGAAGTTTACTATTACTGAAGATACTGTTCTTTACGAAAGAGGTTGTAAGAGGTATTACTTTTGTGGTATGGAGTGGGAGTTAGACGAATTAAAAGCGAATAGAGCTTTTACTTTCCAAGGCTTTGGTGAATAAAATTTGATAAGAGCTATAGATCAATAGGCTGAGAAGGTATACTTCTCTGTTTGTAATTAGAATTATTTGTCTAAGCTAATACAGATTACTCTTGGAATGGTAATATTAGTGAAAGGTATAAATACATTATGTTTTTATTTAGTATGCACCTTCGGTTTTGATAACAGCTGGGATTGTCTTGAGGATTATAACAATGTCAAGCCAAAAAGACCAATTTTCAACATACCATATATCAGTCTTAACTCTAAAGTCGTAATCCATCTCGTTCCTACCGGAAATTTGCCATAATCCAGTAATTCCAGGCTTAACGGAGTAATAGTAAAACTTTCCTTCCTCTTTATAGTACTTTTCTAACTCTTCTTTAGTTATGGCCCTAGGTCCAACTATACTCATATCTCCCTTAAGGACATTTATGAATTGTGGTAACTCATCTATACTAAACTTTCTTATAATTCTGCCAATTCTAGTAATGCGAGGATCGTTTTTAAGCTTCCTATACTTTTCCCACTCTTCTCTCTTATGAGTATCTTTCTCTAAGATCTCTTTCAAGCGATCATCTGCGTCTGAATACATGCTCCTAAGTTTAAGGCAATAAAACTCTTTACCTTTTTCCTTAATTCTCTTTGATTTGTATATTGGCCAACCAGGTGATTCAACAACAATAAGAACAGAAAAAATACCTATTACTGGTAATACAAAGATAAGAGCAATAGTACTAAAAATTATATCAAACAATCTCTTTAAAAATTTATTTATAGGCAAAAGTAAGTTGTTTCTTATTGATATGAAAGGAACGTTTTGAGGGATAATGAAGATCAACTCACTGTTTAGGAATGGCATTTTGGCAATAGTAGGTACTATCATAGTCTTCCTAACTAGAAAATGTATATTCGACGAAAGCTTAGCAAGAAACTCGTCAGAAGCCCTATCTAAACATATTAGAGCTAGATCTATTCTAGATCTAGAAATCCTCTCTTTTATTCTTTGGAGGTTTTGATCACTGTAGTCGCTAACAAAAATTATTTTTCTTATCTTTATAAGCAACGATTTATTGTTCCTAACGACATTGTATAAGAGCTTTTTAGAATCAACAGAGTCAACTATTAAAACTGCTTTGAAGGATAAGAAATAGGTAAGAGACATAAGATACTTTAATACACCTCTAAAGAACATAGCAATCGGTATATAAAACAACGATGTAATAACTACTAGAAATCTACTATCCAGATCATACCATCTGCCAATATAGGATATAGACATTGCTATCAGGAAACTAAAAATAGAAACATTAACAATTTTCCTAGATTCTTCCCAAAATGAAAAAGTACTAGTATAAAGTCTTTGAAGAGCTGAAATTAACAAAAATACTATCCAAATCCACTGAGGGTAAAACGGACCTATTATAGGAGGAAGATTATCGGGAACAGGATAGTTGGCATAGTTTAAGAGAAATAACCTTAACATAAGTCCTAAATAATTAGCTAAATATATTGAGATGAAATCACCTAAGAATATTATAAAAGATCTCAAAAAACTTCTTGCTTGTGTCATATAGCTTAAATTTTAATCCTATAACATAACCAATATCAAAAACTTAAAGAGTGCAGTTAAAAAATCATTTTTCTAATCTTTGAAGTTTATTTCAATAATTCTTGTAGATTTGGTTCTTTCTTATCTTTTCACCTTTAGTTTAAGATTGTGTCAAAATTCAAATTTCTTAAATCTCTTTCTTTTACATTCTCCTTTTTAACTTATTTAGACAAGTGCTCTTATTGTGTTATTTCTGTTATGCTTTGGTGAATAATTCTATTTATAGTCATTCTATTAATTTTTACAGCATGACATTTTTTATATATTACCGAATGGGGCTCTTCCACGGTCCCAATTTTCTTAAAGTATTTCTGCTTCTATAATTTCTAAAGGTAATTTTCTTTCAGTACCAGACTATTTTTAAGGTTTTATCAAATTTCTTGAAGTTTATTTTTTTACATATTTTAAATAAGGAAGTGCTTTGATGAATAAAGTTTGGGAAAGAGTATGAATTGGCTTTGATTTATAATTTTTTGAGGTGAATTTTCAAAAAATCCTATTCTTCTATTTATAATAAATTTAGTTGTATGTTCTACGAGTTATAAATTTCATTTTTCTAAGCTATTGAATAAGTTGTTTCTAGTCTATACTCAATACTCTTCGATTAATGCAAAAGATTTCTTAGAGATACATCGGACTGAGCCATCACCTTTAGGAAATTACCCTTCTTTAGAAGTTATGGTATATAAATACCTTAGAAGAACTTATTAGAATAGATTATAAGATAGAAATCTCAAGGTTCTTCTTAAGATCTATCTCATAAAAACTATCCACTAAAGTTGTTTTTATATTAGGTTTCTGGATAATGTAGGGACTTTACTCTCTTAGTGTTATATCGTATATTACTGTTAGTAGCTAAGTGAGAGAGTATAAAATATAGACTGCATTTTGTTTTCTATTGACAAGGACTAATAAAATATCTACATTCTTAATTAGGAAGCTAGTATGCAGAAAGATGAGTTACGTGATTATAGAGCAATAATACAGGTTGTCAAGAACGTTGTTTTTGATTTCGTTAAAAAGAATCCTAGTTATAATTCTATGGTAAATGATCTTATACAGGAAGGGATGTTGAAAGCTATGGAAGTTATAGATAAGTTTGATCCTTCGAAAGGAGCAAGTATTGAAACGTTTGTTAGTAGGTGTGTGAGGAATGAAATAATAAATAAAGTTAAAGGTGAATATGCGAAAAGTAGAATTTTGGAGTTTATTAAAGACTCAGATATTCCGGACGAGAAGTATTCTAATATTGATCTTTCGTTGCTTGAAGCACAAATTAGTAATTTTATTGAAACAAATGATTTATTGTTTTCTGAAGAGGATAGAGAAATAGTTAATTTAAGAATGATGGGATGTAAATATGAAGAAATTGCAAAAAGAATAGGTAAGAATAAAAAATATGTTGACAACTCAATACAGAGAATAAAGAAAATTATTCTAGAGAAATTTAAATTATGAATTTTCTCAAATTGGTTTTTGTTACAACAATATCTATAACTATTCTAGTTTTGTTGATTTTAGTGTATTGGGATTCTGATAGAACTAAAGTTAAAAATGTGAGAATAACTCAAAATATAAGTAAACCTGATACGTATTTAAATAGTAGAATAGTAGACTTTATAGAAAACAAAAGTATTTTTGACATCGATAAGATTGATCTTGAAAAGGAAGTAAAGTTACTATCTAAGGAATTGAAAAGTGCGAATGTTGTAATATATCCTCCAGATACGGTTTATGTTAATCTTGTTTATAGTGAACCAATTGTAAAGCTACTAGTTGGAAACAAATATATATTATATGATGAGAATCTAAACCAGATTAACTCTTATGATGAAGCTTCACTTAATGAAGCTATAACTTTAGTAGCTAGGAAAGCAATAAACAAAGAAATTCTTAGGGATATAGTTATGTCTCTTCAAAATACCGATAAATCGATAAAGCGGAGTAAGTATTTCCCTAGTGTTTTTGTATTTGATGAGAATGGTATACATGGATTCAATGTAACGTTCAAAATTAATATATATTTTGGTTTTTCGATAGATGAAACCAAGATCAAAAAAGCATTTTTGTCAACAAAATACATAATACAAAAAAAACTGCCAGTGAGATATATAGATGCTAGATTTGACAATGTTATAGCGAACTAAAATGGTATGTTTAGCCTTATTGAAAATTTTTCTGATTCAACTCCTAACGACAATCCCCAAAGTACAAAAGTCCCTATTGTACCAACAATTGCGGTTGTCCTCATATTATCTTTAAAGTAGTAGTAGTAATCTTTCATCTGGAGATACTCTACTTTGTTTTCTTTTGAATATAGGAAAGAGTAATATCTCTCTTGAGAGTCTGCCCAGAAGTAAAGAAATATGCTTGACAGAGTCGCTGTGCCTAAAAGTATAGTAGAACCTAATAAGGTGTTGTAAAATCTTTTATCGTTTAAATCACTTAGAACGAATACCATATTTGTCTCTTTTGATATAAGATCTATGGATTTGTAACTTTCAAATTTGTCTTTATTTAACCATATTCTGTACTTACCATAAGGTAGGGTTATGTTTGTGGGAGTTCTGCCTATATATTCGTTCTCGATAAATAAGTCTGCATTACTTGGCATTGAATCTATCTTTAAATTACAAAGTGATAAACTATTGTATGTCATGTCCTCTTTGTATATATTCACTACTCCCTTCTTAACAAATACATACCTATTTACCGAAAATGTGTTTTTTGATATAGTTATCCTGTGTATTCCTTCTGAAACTATCTTTAGATCGGATTTACCTTTTCCTAAATAGAAGTTATCAAGATATATATCGTAATCTCTAGGTAAGATATCTATTATTATTCCGCCAGCATTGTAGTTGTACATAAAAGCTCTTATGTTGTTAAATATTTTGTAATCCATGACTAAAAATTCGTAGATACTAAGGTTTGTTTTGAAAACTATGAAATTAGATGAAGTATTGTTTGATACGACTACAAACAAAGATATATCAATATTTTCTAGATAATTATTTAAAATTTTTGGTAATTTAACATCATAGAAAACCGCTATAGAAAAATCTGGCGGTACACCTTCGTTAAATGGTATACCGTTTGTTATCTTCAAAATCCATTTTTTATTGCTAATTATATATTTTGAGAGAAATTCGTTACTCAGTTTTAATTCACTAACGTAAACTTCTTTCTCTATTATTTCTATTTTTACCCTATTTGTATCTTCACCTAGGGAATAATAATTTGTTTCAGATATACTGTTTGTTATTGTGTTTGTATACAAGTATTTTACAATTTCCCCTGGAGGGAATTTCCTTATGATTTCACTTTCGATTTCATCAATGTTGTATATTTTTATCTCATCAAGATTAGGATTATATTTCCCAAGTGACTTTATGAACTTCTTTAGGTTCCTTTCTAGTGTTCCTTTTATTATAAGATCTAAGTCTATGGAGTCTAGTTTTTGGGTTTCTGTTGTAGTTACGTTGGAATTTGTTTCAGGGTAAGTATATTCTTCATTTGTTGCTTCTTGGTAGTACTCTGAAAAATCGAATGTGGTTATATTTTTCTCTATAGTCCTTTTTACATATTCTAAACTTAGATTTGTTAATTGTGAGATGTTAGTAATGTATATTGATACTTTTATATCTGTTTTTAACTTAGGTTCTGAAATTTCTGGTTTTACCGATTTTTGAGCACATGAAGAGATAAGTAATATGAAAAATGATAGTAATATTAGCTTTCTCATTAATTTTTTTATTTTAACGAAATTGAGTTTTTACTCTCCATCAAAAATAAGTAATGTTTCAAAAATATGCTTTTATTTTTCTAAAAATAAATATTAGGAGGCAAAAACTCTGTCAACCTTAGGGTAGTTTATATCAAAAATCGAATTTTTTGTGGGCTTTTTCTCTACCTTACTCTTCCTAAAGCCTATTCAGGTAGACCTTCTTATGGTATTTATCTTCTCATGACTTTTAGAAAAATGGTAGTTTCTTAGATTGATCCTATCTTAGGGGTTTTCTGTAAATTTATAACACCTATTACTTATTACAACTTATTCGGTCAAATAACCTTTTAAGTAGTTAAAAATCTCTTAGGGATATTTTCTTTATTCATATTTAGATAGGAAAGTAATTTTTGGAAGTGCCTTCACTTAAAAATAGGAGTGGTTAGAAGCATGCCTGCACTTTTATCTTTAGTAAATCAAGAGAGATTGAAGAATTTATACCTTAAAAAGCAAAAACTTTTCTATACTTTTTAACACAGCCTCATTTTAACTCAACCTTAATCTAACTAATAACCTCTCTTGTGGCATGTATGTTAATAACTTCTAGGGAAAGGTAATTTTTTGTTGAATACCTTTTAAAAGGTTATTCATCTCTTAGAAGATATATTTTTGAGGGGGTTTAAATAGGAGAGTAATATTTTTAGAACATTCTAGTCTAAAGAATGGTGATTTTTGTAATAATATCTCTTAGAAGTTTATATAAATTTTGCATATCTATTTTGTGTTAATAGAAAAAGTATGTATATAGAGTAAATTTTTGAAATACTTTTCGTTCTCTATTGAAACCTGAAAGGAAATTCATTATAATAATATTAGGTATAGGGTTATGGATAGGGTAAATCTTGTTCCTAACATAAACTCTAATGTTGTTTCTAATTTAGTACCCGAAGCTAATAACAGCAAAAATTCAAATAATCAATATTCGTCCAAGGAGCAAGGGGTTCAAGAAGTAATTGTGGATATAAATAAAGAACAAAATAACAACAAGCAAGAAATAAAAACCATGGCAAGTACTTATGAAAAGATTGGAGATGCCTATGAAAAAATGTCAAGGCTAGAAAGTGCTATTACCGCTTATCAAACTTCCTATTCTATTAAACCCGATTCAAATGTTGTTCAGAAGATAGATGATCTTGCTGTAAGGTTATCAAAAGATGGTAAAGTGTAGATTATGAAAATTCTTTCAGCAGATGATTCTAAGAGTATTGATCTTAGAATTCAGAACGAATATGGTATTGACGAGATAGTGTTGATGGAGAATGCGGGGAATGATGTATATCTCTTTATTAAGGAAAAATCGAAAAACGAAATTTATAATTCTAGGTTTTTGGTTTTCTGTGGGGTAGGTAATAACGGAGGAGATGGGTTTGTAGTTGCTAGAAAGTTATTGTCTGATACAGATGAGGTATATGTTTTTGTAATTGGAGATGAAAAAAAATTTACTTCTCCTGCTAAAAAGAATTTTGATATCTTAACAAAGTTGACGGATAAAATACTTTTTCTGAATCCTTATTTGGAAGATGTAAGAAAGTTGTATTCTTTGCTGAAGGAATTTTTTCATGGAAAAACCGTTATAGTTGATGCTGTGATAGGTACTGGGCTAAAGTCAAGACCAAATCCGAATTTATCTAACGTTATTGATACCATAAACCTTTTGAAAGAAGATGGAGCGATAGTTTTTAGTGTTGATGTTCCATCAGGATTTGTTTGTTCTTTTGATAGAAAAAGTGTTTTAGAGTCAAAACCAGTAGTTAAGGCTGATTATACTATTACATTTTTCTCTGTCAAAGCTGGTATGTTTTTACCAGAAATGAAGGAAAATTTAGGAAATCTAGTAGTTTCCACACTTGGTTTTAGTAGAAATTTTTTGGATAGTTTAGTATCTCATAATACATATTATCTTTCTGATAGTACTCTTATAGATATACCAAAGAGATCCCATGAGAGTAACAAGTTGAGTAATGGGAGAGTTATTTTTATAGGTGGTAGTGATAATTATTTCGGTGCTTTGATGATGTGTGTCAGATCTGCTAGTAAGACTGGTGTTGGGTATATTATTGCTTTTACGCTTGAGAAATTCAATTCTGCTTTGAAGTCTTTTGTGCCAGATGTAGTTTCTGTACCTGTACCATCTAGGGATAGAGGATATTTTTCTCTAGAAGATGCGAGTTTTATACTTGATTCTAGATTCATAAAAAAGGATGATGTTGTTGTTATTGGGAATGGGTTGGGTTTAAATGATGAAACTAAAAGGTTTTTCAAGGAACTTGTTAAAAACTTAAAAGATAATATATTGGTAATTGATGCTGATGGTATAAACATATTATCTGAAGATGTTGACTTTATGAACTCATTAGAGAATAAAGACAAAATAATTCTTACACCACATATTGGTGAATTTTCAAGACTTATTAAAGAAAATGTTGATACTATAAGAGATAACCCATTTAGTATAGGTAAAAGATTTGTAGAAAGTTTTGGTTTGAATCTTGTTTTGAAGGATAATGTTAGCTATGTATTTTTTTGTGATGGAGAGATTTGGATTTCTGATCTGAATACTCCAGTTTTGGCTAGAGCTGGTAGTGGTGATATTTTAGCTGGACTTATAGGTGGTAACATCTCGTTTACAAAAAGCATTAAAAAAGGTGTTCTGATTGGTGTTGAGATGCTTGGATTGTTGTCAAAAAAATACAATACTAATGATTTCTATCCTTCGCCAATAGATATGTTGGACTTTTGTTGAAGGAATTACTTTATGAGTATAAACTCAACTCTTCTGTTTCTAGCTCTGCCTTCTTCTGTGTCATTTGGTGCAATTGGCCTTTCGAATGAGTAACCTTCAGTAGTTATTCTATCGGGAGAAAGTCCGTTTTTGACTAATTCTTTTTTAACGGATTCTGCTCTATCTTTTGAAAGTTTCAGATTGTATTCATAGGATCCAATATTATCTGTATGCCCTTCTACTCTTATTTTGTATCCACCAAATTTCTTAAGTTTTTCAGCAACTCTCTTTACTATTTGTGCTCCTTTCGGGGTAAGTTGTGCACTATTGAATGCAAATTCTATACTATGAACTCTTATCTTGTAACCATAAGGAGTTACTTCTATTAAGATGTCCGTTGGTAGCACTGCTGGTCTTATTATTGATTTATTATTTAATTTATCCGATATTTCAAAGCTTAATGGGTACTCTTCAGCACTATCAACACTATCTCCGTTATCCCCAATACCATCCCAGATTATCTCCGATGGAGGAGTTCCAGAACCTTTAAATTCTTTGAAAACTTTCTTACCATTAGGATACCAAATCTTGAATGACCAATCTTTTATTTCAGAATCGTCATAAACTTCTATTTTAAAAGTTACTTCGTCATCAACACCATCATTATCTGGTGAAAATATTTGTGGTGTAAAAGAAATCTTGGGTTGAGGAGGGGTAGCATCAACTTTTATCGATATTTCAGGTGATACAGGTTTGTTACCATCGATGTATTCCGCATCAGCATATATAACATATATATCGTCTATTACAACGTTGCCTGTGTTGTCAGTACCATCCCATATCATGTTTGTCATTATTTTATCACCTTCCATAGACCACCTTCTTAGTATTCTGTTGTTTCTAGGATCTTTAACGTACAAGTTGAGCTTTTGTAATCCATTGACATCATCCAGTATTATATTCAAGTTTGCTTTATCGAGGAAGTTATCGTTATTTGGGGATATTTCATATGTATCTGATGTTATGAGTATATTTCTAAGTTTTGTTGATATAAGTATTCCTCTTATGTTTGTTAAGAATATATTGTCTGCCAAATCTCTTCCTTCCAGAAAGAAGGTGTAATTGCCATCTTCTAGAATTTTCCCGTCGTCACCTATTCCTGTCCAAACTATGCTTTCTGGAGGTGTTATACCAAGTTTCCAAGTTTTTACTTTATTGCCCTTTTGATCTTCTATCCAAGCATTCCATTCATCTCCCTTTGTCAAGTTTTTCAAGTAGAATGTAATATCATCTTTGTTTCCGTCCCCATTTGGGGAGAATATTGTGTAAGGGACTGAAATACTACCCTTTGGTGGAGTATTATCAACTATTATCTTATAGACTTTAGAATAAGATTCATTACCTTCAAGATCTTTAGCAAAGACTTGTAAATAATATTCGCCATCTGGTACTACTTTACCTTTTTGATCTGTTCCGTCCCAATACAGTATGCTAGGAACACTAACAGATTCTTTTGGTCTAAAAAGCCTACTTAGCAACTCCTCAACATCCAAAGATACATCTCTTCTAATTTTTGATTCTATGGTTTTTACTATGTTACCTTTGATGTCTTTGATTATGATCTTCCATTCTTTTAGTATTCCACTTTCCTGAATACTCAAATTTATTTTGACTTTGTCCTTTCTTCCGTCATAATTAGGTGATATGTATATTGGCTCATTTTCTGTGGATTTTGCAAGATTAAGAAAAATAATGCTTTTTGATATAGTATTTTCTTCTATGTTTTCTTTTTCTCTACTAACATCGATTTTTATATCTATTTTAGGCGGTGTTTTATCGATTGTACCTAATGCGAAGTCAAATCCTATCCAATGCCCAAAATCTCTAATACCAGATGCAGAATTTATGATGTTTACCAAAGAATAATGGAATCTTATGTCCATTCTCTCTATACCCCATTGTCTTTCTAATGTGTATTTGAGTGTCAGTCCTCCGCTCCACCCTAGTCTGTTATTTCCAGCAAATCCACCTCCTTTCAGTAAAATGGTATCTAGTATGTTAATTATCAATCCGCCGTTGATTTCAGCATTCAAACCCCACGCACCTAGTGTTATATCACTATTGATTGAAAACTTTATAGGATCTGTTCTTAAGAACATGAGCTCTAAACCACCTTTGATAGTTGGTAATGAAGGAAATGGTTGGTTAGTATCTATGATTATTGGTAATCCAACGTTAAGTATAGATGCACCAATAGAAAGATCTTTTAAACCTAAACCAGTACTAAAATCTTTGATCATTTTATACACAAACCCAATGTTAAAACCAACACTAGCACCACTCGTCGCAGTTATCCCAAAACCTATCCCTAAATCATCAGCTACATCTTTTGAAAATGATACTGTCCCACCAAATATATTTAGACCTACTGGCAAACCGTAATACAAGAACTGACCTGAAAACGTACCTATTAGTGTTGGATAAGACAAACCAAGTATACCATATGTCCCTAAGGTTGTAAAACCACCTATAGAAGTTGTTATTGCTAATTGTTTTAAGTAAGCGCCTGCTGAAGGATTTATAAGTATAGACGAAGCTGTACTGGTATTTATTATATCGTTTCCACCAATACCTTGATCATTAGCTGAAATGTTAACGTTAAAGAATTCACTACCTGCTAAAACTTGACCAAATGCATAATATGATATATATGATATAATGAAAAAAGTAAAAATTAGTGAAAAAACTTTTTTCATATATTTCCTCCAAAGTTTATAGTTTTATTAATGCTATTAGTTTATAGTTTTATTTTAATGCTATTTTACTACTATATTCAATATAATTTAACTTGGGTTGTGTTAAAAATTGTATTTTGGGGATTAGTAATATTCTAAAATATCCAGCACTGTATGTAGTTTCCTTTGGATTAATACAGTTATTCGTGTCAAAGATAATTTTGCTTTATTTGACAAACGAAAAAAGTTTTGATATGTTAGTAAGTTATTCTATGGTATTTATACTACACGAATTCTAAAGAAAGGTAATTTATTGAGTTAATAGCCCTGGAAATTTCTGCAAATTTGGGTAATTTATGTAAGAACTTTTTGTGTCAATAAGGAAAGTATGTGTATCTAAACTAGATCTTGAAAATATTTTTAAACTTTAATGGGTATTCAACTTTTTAGGCCTTTTCCTTCATATTTGACCTGTCCTATTGAAATATTTTCTGATTTGTTCTATTGCCTTCTATGTGAAGTGGTTATGAAAGAAATTTGCAATTAACGAGGACCAAGGATAAGCCATTTTATGAGAGTCAAAATATGGAGAACTTTGTGCTTTCCTGTTCCAAGCACAATTTCAATTAAAACATTCTCAACTAATGGCTTTATTTCTGTAACTCTCTTTTTTATAGTTTCCCATAGTGTTTGATAATCAACTCCAAAATATGAGAGAATTAGCTTATCTATTTTGTTCCTGCCGTCTTTGACCAAAGAACTTCAGGATGCTTGTTTATTGATTCTTTTGGTAAATTCTTTACAGCTTCACCAATGATTTCAAAAAACCTAATTACGGCATATACTGCTTTTTCATCCTTAATGAATTTTTCGTAATAATAGCTTGCTGTGAATTTTTTAATTTTTTTTCTATATGCTCAAAAATATCGTTAATAGAATCAATATAACTCCTTCTGGACATATACAACATCTTTGAGTAATTCTTCCATATTTTTTTCACCTTTGGATAGGAAAGTAAAACTCTTAAAATGCTTTAATTTATCTAAACAGGTTTTATCATTATTGTATTTTTGTTTTATAGCTTCTAAAGAGAGGTGGTTTATTGGTGGTAGAATCTTTTTAAGTTATTCTAAGGCCAATTCCTGAACACCTTTAGGTACTAGAGTAATATTTTTGAAACAGTCTTTCTGGAAGTAGATAGTACAATTGGAAATGATGTCCATACTCTTACTCAAAAGCTAATTTCAGAAATTATTGTAGCTTTTAATGTTTTTCGTATTCCTATCTGCTACTTGTTTGGGAAATTGATATTTTTGTCCTATGATTTATGAAGAAATAAAGAAAGATGGTTTCTCTAAGTCATTAGAGTTTTTAAGAATTATCCAATTTATTAAAATGTGTTTTTATACCTTTAAGTTTGAAAATAAAGTCTTTGAAACATCCTTACCTTTAATTGTAATTTACTTTTTGCATCAGATAAAATTCCAGATTAGTTTTTTAGTACTGGAGGCAATTGTATGGGAGTAAGAATATTAGGTACGGGAATGTATGTTCCCCCTAAGATACTGACAAATCATGATCTTGAGAAGATGGTTGAGACTAATGATGAATGGATAAGAACTAGGACTGGTATAGTTGAGAGGAGAATAGCTGAAGATAATGTTGCGACTTCTGACTTAGCTACGGAAGCTTCAAGAATTGCTATAGAGAATGCTGGTTTAAAACCAGAGGATATAGATGCTATAATATGTGCTACTATAACACCAGATATGGTGTTTCCTGCAACAGCTTATCTTATAGCTGATAAATTAGGGATAAAAAGACCTGGTTTTGACATTAATGCAGCGTGTTCTGGTTTTTTATATTCTTCTGTTTTAGCCAGCTCGTTATTAAGATCTGGTTTTTTCAGAAATATACTAGTTATTGGTGCTGAGACATTGTCAAGGATAACCGATTGGCAAGATAGGAGTACTTGTGTTCTTTTTGGTGATGGTGCTGGGGCTTTTGTTTACACAATAGATGAATCAGAATCTGAGATATTAGCTGTAGAGCTAGGTGGTGATGGTGGATGTGCTGATTTATTGTACATGCCAGCGGGTGGTTCTAGGCTACCAGCTTCAGAGAAAACTGTTAAAGATAGACTTCATTTCATAAAAATGAATGGTAGAGAAACGTTCAAGATGGCTGTTAGGATGATGACAGAGTCGGTTGAAAAAGTTATTGAAAAGTCTGGAATAAAGAAAGATGATATAAAACTTGTAATACCTCATCAAGCTAATATAAGGATAATAGATTCTATAGCAGAATACTTAGGGGTTAAAAGAGAGGAGAAAATATTTGTAAATTTAGATAAGTATGGAAATACTTCAGCGGCTTCGATCCCAATAGCATTCCACGAAGCATTGTCCCAAGGTAGAATAAAGAGAGGTGATATAGTAGTGCTTGTTGCGTTTGGTGGTGGATTTTCCTGGGGAGCTATTGCATTAAGATACTAAAGGAGAAAAACAATGGAATTTTGGAAAAGTATACTTATGGGGTTTGTACAAGGAATTGCAGAGTTCCTTCCGATAAGTAGTTCGGGACATTTGGCAATAATAGACAACTATTTTAAAAATGTAAGTAAATTCCCGTTATGGTTTGACATACTTCTACATATATCGACACTTATTGTGGTAATATCTTTCTTTTTCAATGAGTTTACGATGCTGTTAAGAGGAGGACTAAAGTTTTACAAATTCTTTGATGATAAAGAGAGTAAACTTTTTTGGTTAGTTGTTATAGCGACAATTTTTACTGTTGTTTTTGCACTTTTACTCGAACCTTTAACAAGATTAGCGGATAGTAATGTAAAAATTGTGGGTATAGCACTTATAGTTAATTCTGTAATTCTACTCATACCATATGCCATAACTTTAGTGAAACAACCGAAGTCCCTTGAAAGTATAGGTTTTATTGAAAGTGTTATAATAGGTATATCTCAAGGTATAGGGACTATTCCTGGAATTTCAAGATCTGGGATAACTATATCAACAGGCTTAGTTTTAGGAATCGAAAGGACATCATCTGGTGTTTTCAGTTTTCTGATATTTATTCCTGCTGTGATTGGATCTTTTATATACGAGACTTACAAATCTACTAAAATTGGAGCGATTGATGTTAAATTTGAGTGGTCTTATGCTTTAGGATTCGTAACTGCTTTGATTGTTGGATATTTAGCTCTTTGGCTTCTTATGAGAATTCTCAAGGAAGGAAAGTTTTACTTGTTTTCGATATATACATTTGTTCTTGGGATAATTGTATTAATATTTTAGGGGGTAGAGTATGTATGAAGAGCTTAAGGATGTGAATATTGATATTATTGAGATACAAAAATTGCTTCCCCATAGGTTCCCATTTCTACTGGTTGACAAGATTGAAAAAATGAGTTCAAGCAAAGCTATTGGATATAAGAATGTTACGATAAACGAATGGTTTTTTCAGGGACATTTCCCAGATTATCCTATAATGCCTGGTGTTTTGATTATAGAAGGTCTTGCGCAATGTGCAGGAGTTCTAGCTTTGAAAGCTATTGGTTACAATCTGGATAAGCCTCCTTTAATATTTTTTGCTACTATTGATAACGCTAAGTTCAAAAATCCAGTATTTCCAGGTGATAAACTTGTGTATGAGGTTGAGATTGTTAAGTTAACTAAGAGTTTTGGTAAATTTAAAGGTGTAGCAAGAGTTGGTGATAAGATTTGTGCAGAAGCTGAGATGATGGCAGCTATAAAGGTGTAGGTTTTTATGCCGAAGATTCATGAAACTGCTATAATAGATGGTGATGTTAGTTTGGGATCGGAGGTTGAAATAGGTCCAAATGTTGTAATATTCGGTAACGTTAAGATAGGTGAGGGGACAAAAATAGATGTTGGAACGTGTATATATGGAAATGTATCTATAGGTGTAAACAATAGGATAGGTCCTTATGCTGTAATAGGTAGTGATCCTCAGGATTTGAAGTATACAGGTGAAATTGGTTTTATTGAGATAGGTAGTGATAATATCATTAGAGAATTTGTTACAATACATAAACCTACATCAAGTCAAACTAAAACTACTATAGGAAATAAATGTCTTCTGATGGTAGGGGCGCACGTAGCTCACGATGTAACTGTTGGAAATGAAGTTATACTTGTTAATAATTGTCAATTAGGGGGTTTTTCTGTTGTAGAAGATGGTGCCTTTATTTCTGCTTTAATAGGTTTACATCAGCACACAAGGGTAGGAAAGTTTGCAATAA
>JBKBIJ010000024.1:0-15559 GCA_046299455.1 Brevinematia bacterium
ATAATTATATGTTTTATTAATTCCGTAATCGTATATGTATTTTGTTTCATGTTTTGGTGGTGTACATGAATAGTTTAGAATCATAGTTATGTAAAGTATGAGATAAAATTTGTTTTTGAGTTTCATACTTCCCGAATTATTTAAGATCCGCTTAGTTAAAGTATATTTAAAAAATTTATTTTGTTAATAGGGCTATTTTTAAACTCCAATTTTCTAAGTATCTTTTTCTCTCGTTACTTCTTAAAAGTCTAATTGTTTAATTTTTGACTTTGTTTTATAACTTCTGAAGAAAGATATTTTCTTTGAGTGATGAGTCTTCTTTAATGTATCGTCCAGTTTATTACGCCTTAAGCAAGTTAAGTGATATTTTTGGAATAAACTAGTAATTTATTTATGGAATTGGTGCATTGTATGAGAGTTTTTGTGTTAATATGAAAGAGTATGAGTACAAACTAGATGTTTGAAAAATTCTTTGTTACTAACTACGTATATTTTGATTTTGAATCATTCTTCTATGATTTCGAACTCTTTCTCTGAGAGTGGTTTAGATTCATGTTTTTGTGAGTTTTCTTGTTTCATATACTCGTTGTATATTCTAAATAAATCCTCTTTATGTGGTCTGACTTTTGATATAGGGCATTTTATGTATTCTTTGTATTCTTCGTCGCAGTATCCTAGTCTGTATTCACCGCATTTAGGTTGCAAAAATTTACCGAGTTCCGGGACTACTTTCATTATTTCGCTTCTCATTTTTGCTATTACTTGTCTTATTTCCCATTGTGCTCTTGTGCATAACCTGAGGTCTGCTATGTGTTGAAGTTCTCGGAAGTTAACCAATATATGAAAATTAGTTGGTGTTGAATTAGGTAGAGCAAATCTTGCGTCTTCTGGTGGTATTCCCTTTGATAAAGCGAATGTATAAAAATCACTAATTTCTTTCATAAGTTTTTGGTACTTTTCATAAACTTCTTGGTTTGATTTTATAGTTTGTGGTGTTATAAATTCCAACTTATCTTCTTTGTATTTTACGTATCTTTGGGATTGCTGTTCGAAGCTTATACCTATGTGGTGTCTTACCAACTGATGAGAGCAACTTCTTGATATTCCTGAGACTGCAAACCAGAATACTACCTGTTCAAGAGGTGATGAATGTCCTGTTTTTAATCTTTCTTCTATGAATGAGATTATTTTTTCTTTTGGTATGGTCCCATTTGTTATTTCTTGCCATATTTCGATAGGGGTTTTTGGTGAGTAGCAAGTTCTGAAGGCAGCGTATAGTTTTTCTAAAGGGGCTGTAGAATAATCTATAAGTTTAACTTCCATGTTATACCTCTAAGCAGATTTTGCTTTTGATCTATTTTGTTCACCATGGAATATTATCTTTGGGTATTTTCTTTTCTGTACAACTTCCGAATCTATTATACATTCTTTGACGTTTTCCATAGAAGGTATTTCAAACATTATATTGAGCATTACATCTTCTATGATACTTCTTAGTCCTCTAGCACCTGTTTTTCTTTCCTTCGAGAGTTTTACAATTTCGTCAAGAGCATCTTCAGTAAAGGTCAGATCAACACCTTCATATTCAAATAGTTTTTGGTATTGTTTTAGTATTGCATTTTTTGGTTCAATTAGTATTCTTCTAAGCTCTTCTTCCGTTAATTCATCGAATACTGCAATTATGGGTGTTCTACCAACAAATTCAGGTATCATTCCGAATTTTATTAGATCTTCTGGTAAAACATGCCTAAGTATATTTTCTTTGTGTAATTTTTCACTCTTGTTTTCGTTTACGAAACCTATCTTGTTCTTACCTAATCTTTTCATTACTATATCATCGAGCCCTACAAAAGCTCCTCCAACTATAAAAAGTATATTTCTTGTATCGATGTATATGACCTTTTGATTAGGGTGTTTTCTGCCGCCTTGTGGTGGTACAGAGGCGATTGTACCTTCCATGAGTTTTAATAAAGCTTGCTGAACTCCTTCACCTGAAACATCTCTTGTTATAGAGGGGCTTTCACTTTTTCTGGATATTTTGTCAATTTCGTCAATGTATACTATTCCCATTTGAGCTTTTTCTATTGCTTCATCAGTTATTTCACCATTTCCAGCGTTTAGTATCAGCCTTAAAAGTACATTTTCTACATCATCACCAACATATCCAGCTTCAGTTAATGTTGTTGCATCTGCTATGGCAAAAGGTACATCCAATATCTTTGCTAAAGTTCTAGCCATATATGTTTTACCACTACCTGTAGGTCCTATCATCATTATATTACTTTTTTCAATTTCAACATTTCCAGAAAAACCTATCTCTTCAGAAATAAGCCTTTTGTAATGATTGTAAACTGCTACGGATAGAATTTTCTTAGCCTGCTCTTGACCTATTATATATTGGTCAAGTATTTTTTTTATTTCTATAGGTTTTAAGAGTCTCTTTATAACTTTGGAGGGTTTTACTACTTTATTTTCACTTTCTATTATGAAGTTACATACCCTCACACATTCTTCGCATATGTTAGCATTATCGCCTTTTATTATTTTTACAACATCTGATGTTTTACCGCAAAATGAACAAACGAGTAGTTCATTTTCTTTAGTTTTACCCATATCGTATTTCTCCTTTCTTTTAAATAATTATAATCTAAATTCAGGTATAATTCAATTTGGAGAAGAGGATGTAAAAATACAGTTTTCTAGTCTTTTTTCTTTATCTCTTTCTTTACTATAGTTTACCCATGTAATATCTTCTATGGTATATCTATAAAGATAAATTCTAAAAGGAAAATGGTTTCTTATAGTAATGTTCCTATTTTAATGGGACATCCAATTTCTTTATTTTTGAAAACATCTAGGTGGATAATAGTTTTTCTTTAAATGATAAGCTTAGAAGTCACTACAAATTTTTGAATAGTTTTGCATTACAAAGGTAAAAGATAGAAAATACAAACAGAACAGAAGAAAGGAAAAAATGATATGATCTAAATAGTAAAATCGTTATTTTTTAGATTAACTTTTTAAACGTCATTAAATGGAGAAGTAATAGCTTATGGTATTCTAAATACCTTTAAGTAAAGGTGTTTCGAGATCTAGGCTATATCTATTTCTTTTTTAAAAGCGAATTTTTAGGAATTATTTAACGCTTTACTGCAACAATATTTTGACTATATTAGAAATCGTAGCTTTATATTGTGCAATTTTTTGGTAAATATAGTGACATATTTGGTATTCTTTCGTTAAGTTGTGAAACTATAATCCTTAATTAGGTTTAAAATGCTTTGCGAATTTTGTTAGATTTTTATCTCCAATGCAGAAGAAGGCAATAATTTGTATACCCTCTGCAAAGCTTGTCGTCAGAAAGGTGAATTTTTAAATTGGCTAAATGTCTTTTTCTTTGATAAAGGAAGCAAAAAGTAGGACGAGTAGTGGTATAAAGGTTATAGTGTTTATTTTTATCTTGCTAAAGTAGAAATTTTCTGATTTTATTTTTAAATTAATTTTATGAGAGGTATTCTGGAGATAAGTATTGTTCCGGTGAGGCTTCATGCGGAAAATAGTAGTTTGTCGGATGTTATTGCTAAATTTTTTAAGTTGTTATCAGATAACCCTAAGGTTAGGGTAGAGATTTATCCTACTAGCACTGTCTTATATGGAGAGCTTGAAGATATTTTTTCAGCTTTTAGATTTGCTATTGAAAAAACTCTGTCTAAGGATAGTATACCTAGGATTGTTTCTTTTTTGAAGTTAGATGTTAGAATTGATAAGGATATGACACCTCAGAGTAAATATGAATCTGTTATTAGTAAATTAGAAGAAATGAAGTGATTTTGTTTAATTTGACTTTTTTGTAAGTTTTATATATACTCTGAAGAAGGAGATTTTTATGAAACTTTCTGGTGCTAAAATATTATTGGAGTCATTGAAGAAAGAAGGGGTTAACAGAGTTTTTGGTTATCCTGGTGGTGCTATATTGCCTACTTTTGATGAGTTATACAAAGAGAAAGATATAAAAGTTTACCTTGTTAGACATGAACAGAATGCGGTGTTTGCTGCTGATGGGTATGCTAGGGTTACTGGTAGGCCTGGTACAGTTATAGTTACTAGTGGTCCTGGTGCTACTAATACGGTTACAGGAATAGCAAATGCTTATATGGATTCTATTCCAGTAGTTGTTTTTTCAGGTCAGGTTTCTACATCACTAGTGGGTAGCGATGCTTTTCAAGAAGTTGATACAACAGGTATAACTAGGCCTATTACCAAGTGGAACAAAATTGTTAAAAAGGTTGAGGAATTAGCGTGGAGTATCAAAGCTGCCTATTACATTTCTAGTTCTGGTAGGCCTGGGCCTGTGGTTATTGATTTACCTAAAGATGTTCAAGTTATGGAGACTGATTTTGAGTATCCTGAAAGTATAGAGATAAGAAGTTACAAGCCTCAGTATAAAGGTCATCCTATTCAGATAAAGAAAGCTGTTGATTTGATCAAAAAATCTAAGAGACCGATTATATATTGTGGTGGGGGAGTTATCCATTCAAACGCTTCAAAGGAGTTAGTAGAGTTTGCAGAAAAGTTAAGGGCTCCTGTGACTACTACGTTGATGGCTTTAGGAGCAATCGATTCGGATCATCCTCTGAATTTGGGTATGCTAGGGATGCATGGGAGTGTTGCAACAAACTATGCGGTAAGTAATTGTGATTTGCTTATTGCTATTGGTGCAAGATTTGACGATAGGGTTACTGGTAAAGTAGAAACTTTTGCACCTAATGCTGTTAAAATTCACATAGATATAGATCCTTCCTCAATAAGTAAAAATGTTGTTGTTGATGTCCCAATTGTTGGTGATGTTAAAGAGGTTTTGAAAGATCTAATACCTTTAGTTGATAGATTGGACACAGATGAATGGATTAACCAGATAAGAGAATGGCAAAGAGAACATCCTCTAAGGTACAAGCAAAGTGAATCATCAATAAAACCACAATTTTTGATTGAGACTGTTTCTGATTTGACTAACGGTAAGGCTATAGTTACTGCTGATGTTGGTCAACATCTCATGTGGGTTGCACAGTATTATAAGTTTAGGTATCCTAGGACTTGGTTGTGTTCTGGTGGGCTTGGTTCTATGGGGTATGGCTTCCCTGCGGCTATAGGTGCTAAAGTTGCTAGACCTGATAGCACTGTTATTGCGTTTGTCGGTGATGGATCTTTCCAGATGACTTTACAGGAGCTTGCTTCTGTTTCTGAGTATGGGATTGATGTAAAGGTTATTATTGTTAATAACTTTTACCTTGGTATGGTTAGACAATGGCAAGAATTGTTTTATGGTAAACGATATTCTTCGGTATTTCTTGGAGCTTCTGATAATAAGTATTTGCCTGATTTTGTCAAACTTGCAGATGCATATGGTATTAAGGGGCTTTTAGTTGATAAACCTAGTGAACTTAAGAGTGCGATCAATACTATGCTTGAACACAAGGGGCCATTTATTTTGGATGTTTGGGTTGAGAAAGAAGAGAATGTATTGCCGATGGTTCCTGCTGGTAGAGGTCTTATGGAGATGATAGAAGCAATGGCATAAGGCAAGGTTAAATGGATCGCCCTTCGGGGAGGAACTTCCGGATAGTTGTAGTACCTCTGCTGGTGAATAGCCAGTTCTAATGGGTAAGCCACAGAAACTAGACCGCCAATTTTGGCAAGGGTGAAAGGGTGAGGTAAGAGCTCACCGGCCTAATCGTGAGATTAGGTGCTGGCTTCCCACAGAGATACAACTTTAAGAGGTGACAAGGGTTGTACTACACCCGTGTCACAGGTGAAAGGCAAAAATACCCATGTAAGTGGGTATTATAGATGGATGATCCATCAAGACAGAATCCGGGGTACCTTGCCTTATGCTATCTCTTTGATTTTATTGAAGATTTTTTGTAAATTTACATATAGAATTTTTTGGATTTTTGAAATAAAAAATTTGTAAAATTTAGGGTAGAGGTATGAATAAAATGACAAAAGACTATTACGAGATATTGGGTGTTCCTAGAAATGCTACTAAGGAGGAAATAAAAAAAGCCTATAGAAAGCTTGCTTTAAAATATCATCCAGATAGAAATCCAGGTGATAAACAAGCTGAAGAAAAGTTTAAGGAAATAAATGAAGCTTATGAAGTATTAAGTGATGATGAGAAAAGAAAAATATATGATCTTTATGGTGTTGAAGGGCTAAAAGGTGCTACTGCTTATAGGAATTCGAGCACTGGTGAAACTAGATATAGGTGGGGAGATTTTGGAGGGTTTGGTACTGGTTTTGGTTTTGAGGATATTTTTGAAGATATATTTGATTCTTTTTTTGGAACAACAACTAGAAAAACTTCTAGAGTAAGAGAATCATCTCCAAGGAAAGGAGATGATATATATGTGGAAATAGAAGTTTCTCTTGAGGATATATATTTTGGTAATACGAAGTCTGTGGTGATAGATAAGAAAGAGGTATGTTATGCTTGTAACGGACTAGGCACAAAAGGAGGTAAAAAACCAGAAATCTGTCCTACTTGTAGAGGAACTGGTACTGTAACAATGCGAGAAGGATTTTTCTCATTGACTACTACTTGTCCTACATGTAAAGGTGCTGGAACAGTCGTTAAGGATTACTGTAATATCTGTGGTGGAACAGGTGTTGTGAATAAAAAGAAAACTATAGAATTTAAAGTACCTAAAGGAATAGAAGATGGTATGATGGTTAGGGTCAGAGGAGAAGGTAATGCTGGTAAAAACGGAGGTGCTCAGGGAGATCTCTATATCGTTATAAAACAAAAACCTCACCATTTCTATAAAAGAGAAAATCTTGATTTGAAATGCGAAGTAAATATAAGTTTCGTTAAAGCTTTACTTGGTGGTGAAATAGAGATACCATCTCTTGATGGTAAAACTATAAAGGTTAGAATACCTGAAGGAACACAACCTAATGATGTTTTGAGAGTTAGGAACGCAGGACTCGAGGATGACAAGGGTAGAAGAGGTGATATTTATTGTAAGTTGAACGTAAGACTCCCACGTGTTCTTAATACTAGACAAAGATTTCTTGTTGAGCAATTAGCCAAAGAGCTTGGAGAAGGTTAGTTAACCTAAGTACGCTCTTTTTACATCCTCGGAATTTCTCAGCTCTTCTCTTGTGCCAGTTATTGTTATTCTACCAGTTTCTATTACGTACCCCCTGTCTGCTATTTCGAGTGCTTTGTTTGCATTTTGCTCTATAAGAAGTATAGATATTTCTTTTTTAAGTTCTGATATTACTTTGAAAATTGTATTTATTATCTTTACTGCTAATCCCATTGAAGGTTCATCTAAAATCATTAACTTGGGTTTGGACATCAAAGATCTACCTATTGCTAACATTTGTTGTTCTCCACCACTTAGTGTTCCAGCTTTTTGATTTTTTCTTTCATAAAGTATAGGGAAAAGTGAAAAAATATACTCTAATGTCTCATTCCTTATCTTTTGGTCTTTTACTAGAAATCCGCCTATGAGTAGGTTTTCCATTACAGTTAATTTAGGAAATATTTTCCTACCTTCTGGTACTTGTGTAATACCTAATTTTATTCTTTCATGAGTTGGCAAATTTGTTATATCATTTTGATCGAAAAAGATTTTACCTTTGTTGACTGGTAATAACCCTATTATTGTATTTGCTAATGTTGTTTTACCTGCTCCATTAGCACCTAGAATGCATACTATTTCATTTTTATAAACTTCTATTGATATGCCTTTCAGAACTTGTATTTTACCATAACCTGAAAAAACATCCTCTGTCTTTAAAAGGTAGAACATGAGAAGATTATAAATAACTTTCTTTCTTGAATTCACTTTTGGGAATAGATTTATTGCCTAATAACATTCATATTCTAATCGATTAAGTTCCATACAACGAAAGTGACTTTTGTGCATAAGATTTGACAATGGCTATAAATCAATAAGTTAAAGAAGGTATATTTCTCATCTTGTAAGATATCTGATTAACTTCCGAGGTGCGAGTATTAAGGATTTCCCAAAAATTACTTTTCTCTAGAAGTTATGAACTAGAAATGTTATAAGGTTACTCGTTTAAATAGGAAAAGAATAGCATCACCTATTAACTTAAAAATTGTGGGAAAATATGAGTTTGCCTTCATTAAGAGACTTAGCATAATTATTACTCTCCTTTACTAAGGGGATTTGTAGATTTTTGACAAGGTCTCTAGAAAATTTGATTTGGTGGTTTTGTTTTAGATAAAATGGTTTGTTATGATTAAAGTTTTTAAGGATATTGCAAAAGATGGTAATGTAGTACTAAGGATAGAAATTAACGATAAGTCATTCTATCTATCGTCGAGATATTTCCCTTTAAAAGAATCTGAGAAAATTTCAGAAAATTTTACTGCTAAAAATCTTGCTATACTTGTGTTTGGTTTAGGCAATCCTTATCTTATTTACTTTTTGTCTAAAAAATATCCTGATAGTGAAGTGGTAGTTGTTGAGCCAATTGAGGAAATATTTAATACTGTGGTTTCGGATGAAAACCTGAAGAAGTTTTTATCTTCTTCCAATATTAGGATAAAGCTTACTAAGGATGAAGAAGAATTAAAGGCCATTCTTTTTGAAATGCCTTACTTCGATTATTATTTTAATCCTCAGTATAGAGTAGCTTTACCAGATTTTGAAAAATGGGAAGTTGCTGTAAAAGATGTTTTGCGAAATTTGGAAATAAACAGAAACACTTTAAAGAGGTTTGGTAACGTTTGGGTTAAAAATTTTATTTTGTCGTTTGAAAATGTTTTAAAAGCTAGAGGGGTTAAGGAATTGTTTTGCAAGTTTAGAAACACTTCTGCGGTTGTTGTTGGTGCTGGACCATCTCTGGATAAAGATTTAGAGTTAGTAAGAGAATTAAGTAAAAACCTTTTAGTTGTATCAGTAGATACTTCCTGGAGCTATCTTGTGTCTGAGGGTATAAAACCTGATTTTGTTATTACGGTTGATCCTCAGTTAAAAAATTTTGTCTATAATATATTGGAAAAAGATTACAAAGATACTCTTTTTGTATGTGATTCTATGTACCCACCAATTATCTATAAGTTTGTTCCTTATGAAAATATATTCGTCTTTGATTCTCCACTGAAGTTTTGGAATGTTGTGAGGATGATGCTTGGTATAGAGAAAGGAGAACTTATGGTTGGTGGATCGGTAATCTGTACTGCTATTGATTTTGCAAATAAGTTAGGATGTGAATATATTGTATTAGCTGGTGTTGACTTAAGTTTCCCAAACAAAAAAATTTACTTCAAAGGTAATTACTACGAAGTATCGAATTTTCTAGTTTCAAATATTTTTTCTCCTTACGATCAGTGGAATATTCTATCAAAATACCCGTTAATAGAAACTATTTCAAAAAATGGGGATAAAATACTCACCGATCCAAGAATGTTAACATTCAAAAGATGGATCGAAAATTATATAGCTATAGAGAATGTTAAGGTAATAAATATTTCTTCCAATGGAGTTGGTATAGCAAATTCATTAGGTTTGGATGAACTAAATATCCTAAATAGGTTTCTTGATAGAGATCGTATTGTGGCTTTAAAAGATGAAATTCAGAATTTGCCTTTTGTTAGTGTTGATGATAGCTGGGTTAAGAAAGTAAGAACAAAGATTTTGGATATTATTTATACCTTCAATAAAAGAGGTGTATATGGTGTTTTAGAGGTTTTAGAAAGAGATGAATTTTTGAAATCTATGATCGAGTTATCTCTCCAAGATGTTTTGCTATCAGAGTACACGGAAGAAGATTTTTTGAACTCACTTTCTGAGGAATTAAGATATATTGGTAGGATAATTCGTTTTAATTTTTGATATTTCGTGTGGTTTGAATATTCCTTTATCTGTTATTATAGCTGTTATGAGACTTGAAGGGGTTATATCGAATGCAGGGTTCCATACTTTCACATTTTCGTTTGCTATTCTTTGGTTTTTGAAAAATCTTACCTCATTTGGTGATCTTTCCTCGATGATTATTTCTTTACCGTTTTCTAGGTTTAGATCTATGGTAGTATATGGGGCTGCAACATAGAAGGGTATTTTAAAATGGTTGCAAACTACAGCTAGGGTATATGTTCCGATTTTATTTGCGGTGTCACCGTTTTTAACAATTCTATCCGCTCCTACGATTGCTAAGTCTATCTTGTGTTTGGAAAATAGAAATGAGATCATGTTATCTGTTATTAGAGTTGTAGGAACATTGTTTTTAGTAAGTTCATACGTAGTTAATCTTGCTCCTTGTAGTAATGGTCGGGTTTCTAGGACGAATACTTCCTTTATTTTTCCATCCCAAAATCCTTGGTATATTACACCGAGTGCTGTTCCTATACCTCCAGTTGCAAGCATGCCAGTGTTACATATTGTTATAATGTTGGCATTTGGTGGTATTATAGTTCGTCCGTTCTTTGCTATCTCTATGCATAGTTTTTTATCTTCATTGTGTATTTCTAAAGCTTCTTTTTCAACGATGTTGAGTGTCTCGTAAAAATCTTGACTTTTTGTGGATTTTATTTTCTTCTCAAGCCTTTCCAGTATTAGAAATATATTATATGCAGTAGGTCTTGCTTCTCTTAGTATTGAGAATATGTAATCGAGTTTTTTTAGATCTTTGTATTGGTGTAGTCCAACACAAACTCCATAAGCAGCAGATATTGCTATAAGTGGTGCACCTCTGACTGCTAGCTCCTTTATTGCATAAACAACGTCCTCAACTGTAGTGCATTCAAGGTACTTTTCTTCATTCGGTAACAATCTCTGATCAAGTATTGTAAGTTTTCCAGCGTTATATTCAATTACTTTTACCATAGTTTTCTTCTTATTTCAGAGATTTTTTGAAGTAGAAACCAGAAAAATATGATTACTGCTTCAAAGAATGTTTTTACACTTCTTGTTAAGCTGTTTCTGCTAACCCCAGATATTACTTTTAGGCCAGAATTGGAAAAGATAAATGAAAAATTCTTTAACAACTTTTCGTCTTTCTTGAAAATTTTTATGAACTTTGTTATGTCGCTACCAACTATGGTTATGTCTGGTTCCATCTTTTTCAACGTTTCTATCTTTTGCATTCTGTTTTTCTTGTTCCAAGTGTTATATGTACCAATGATGTTCAGAGACGAACTATTTATTGATGAATATATATTCTTTTTAAACCTTGATACGACTTTACTGGATTTTTCAATAACAAATATTCTGTAATGGTAATCAGATATAGATTTTAATATTCTGAATATGCATGAAGATTCTTTGGTAATATGGTAATTCCTTAAATGTTCTAGTTTAGATATTATGAAACCAACGAATTTTGAAGATACGATAATTGTAAAATCTTTTAGACTATTCTTGAATTCTTTGTCGGTTAATATCTTATAGAAAATTTCAATGTTAAGGAATATAAATAAAAATTTTTCTTTATTGATAAGTTTCCTAAGAACTGTTTCTGAGATTTCTTCATCATTCATGAATTTGATATTTAAAGTGTTAAGAATATCGTTTCCCATCTTCTTCAAATCTTCTCGATACTTTTTTCTCCCAATATACCTTCTGGTTTTAGGAGTAATGTAAGTATGAGTATAGCATAAACTATCACGTCTTTGTAAGCTGAAGAAATATAACTTTCAACCAAGATTTCGAATATACCTATTAAGAATCCTCCAAGTACTGCTCCTTGTATACTTCCTATACCGCCTACAACTGCAGCAGTAAATGCTTTTATTCCTGGAATGAAGCCCATGTCATATCTTATCATAGAGTAGTATGATCCGTAGAAGAAACCCCCAAGTGCACCTAAAAAACCACCAATGAAAAAAACAAGGGATATAACTGTATTTACATTTATTCCCATTAAGCTAGCTGTATTTCTGTCTTGTGATGTGGCTCTTATTGCTATTCCAAATCTGGTTCTTGAGAGAAATAATCCTAGTATTGTCATAAAGAATAATGTTATCAATATAATTATTAAGCCTTTATACTCAAACCCTAAGAATGTCTTTGTTGGAAAAAGATCTGAAATTGCATTGTATGGTATTGCATAATTGCTTACGAATATGAAAACGATATTCTGTAAGATGATAGAAACACTTATAGCACTTATAAGTGGAGTTAGTCTTGGTGAATTTCTAAGTGGTCTATATGCAACGAACTCTATAATCATAGCAATTATACCGACTATTGTGGAAGCAATTACCACAGATAGAACAATGTTAATACTTACAAAAGGTAGTAAAATGGATACTAAAATAAAGAATCCGAGCGAGATATATGCACCAAGCATAAATATCTCGCTATGCGCAAAATTTATCATAAAAAGTATACCATAAACCATTGTATATCCAAGTGCTATTAGTGCATATATACTTCCTAAAGTTATACCGTTAAATAATTGAACTACAAAAAATTCAAACATACCTTAAAATTATTAAAGTAATGACAAATGTTTTTCCATTTTAGCTCAAGTAGTCTCAAAAATGTTTCTCTCACCTTTAGTTCCTCAATTCTAGGAGAATGTAAACCTTTTGGAGTTGTTATACTAGGATTTTCTGTAAATTTAGAAAACTTCTTCTTCATTATAACTTAGACAAGTGTCCCTTGTTATAGTATCAACTTACCATAATTTTTTAGGGAGTTATCGATTTATTAGTAATATTTTTTGGACCTTTAGGTAGTAAAGTAATGTTTTTTAAACATTCTCCAGCAATACAAAGTATGATAAAGATATAATGGAAATACTTGTTTCTTTTCAGGTTTTGGATATACATATTTTTCGTCAGGAAGCAAAGTTTATTATCTTGGTAGTTTTTTTTTAAAATTAGTATTTGTCATGGTGAGATTAGGAAGATTTTTTGTTGAGGTTAGAGGTTTAGTTGAGGGAGTAGGTTTTAGACCTTTCGTTTATAGGATTGCTAAAAAATTGGGTTTGAGTGGTTGGGTTAAAAATGATAGTAAAGGAGTTTATATTCAAGTTGAAGGTGAAGTTGAGAATATAGAAAAGTTTCTAGAGATCATAAAGAATGATTATCCTAGGGTAGCTGAGGTATTTGAAGTAAAAGTTAGAGAGGTAGAGGTTCTAGGTGAAAAGGAATTCAGGATTCTACCAAGCACAAGTAGTCAGGACAAGTTACCGGTTATTCCGCCAGATATTGCTATCTGTAGTGAATGTAGAAATGAGCTTTTTGACGTAGAGAATAAAAGATTCTATTATCCTTTTATAAACTGCACTAACTGTGGACCAAGATTTTCGATAATCAGAGATGTACCTTATGATAGATGTAATACTTCAATGAATGAATTTGAAATGTGTTATTTCTGTAGGGATGAGTATAATGATATTGAAAATCGTAGATTTCATGCACAGCCTGTTGCTTGTTTTGAATGTGGACCTTACATTGAGTTATTTGATTCCGATTTTAATAGAATTTCTCTAGATTACCCCTTACCTGAAAGTGATAGAAAGGAATATACAAAAAATGTGATAGAGATTGTTTCAGAATTGATTTTGCAGGGTAACATAGTTGCTCTTAAAGGAATAGGTGGGTTCCAGCTTGTTTGTAGGGCAGATGATGATATTGCTGTAAGAAATTTGAGGTTAAGAAAGAAGAGGGAAGAAAAACCTTTTGCTGTTATGTTTAGAAATTTAGAGGACATAAAAAAGTATTGTTTCGTATCAGAAAAGGAGGAGAGAATAATAACTTCTTACATATCTCCTATTGTACTTCTAAGGAAGAAGAGTAATATTGGTATTTCTAGTTTTGTTTCTCCTAGAAACCCTTTTCTTGGTTGTATGTTACCTTATTCTCCTTTGCATTTACTTCTTATGGAGCGAGTAAATGTTCCTATAGTGTGTACTAGTGCTAATTTATCTGATGAACCTATATGTATAGATAACAATGAGGCTTTTGAAAGGCTTAAGGGAATAGCTGACTTTTTCTTGATTCATAACCGTAAGATAGTTAGACATGTTGATGATAGTGTAGTTAAGGTTACTCCCAGGGGTAATGAGATTATAATAAGGAGAGCAAGAGGTTTTGTACCTAAACCTATATTGTTAGAATCTAAGTTACCGCCAACTCTTGCAGTTGGAGGGCATCTCAAAAATACTATTGCTATTGGTTTTGATGAGTTTGTCATTGTGAGCCAGCATATAGGCGATTTGGAAACGTTCGAGTCCATAAAGGCTTTTGAGAAAACCATACAAGACTTCATGAAATTTTATGATTTCAAACCTAGATATGTTGTTTGTGATTTACACCCAGATTATATATCAACTCAGTTTGCAGAAAGGTTTTCGCAAGATATGAAAGTTAATTTGGTTAAATTACAACATCATTTTGCTCATGTGTTGTCAGTTATAGCTGAAAACAACATCTTTGATAAAGATGTTATAGGAGTTGCTTGGGATGGAACAGGTTTTGGAACAGATGGGGAAGTGTGGGGTAGTGAGTTTCTATTTGTTTCAAAAGGTAAGTTTGAGAGGTTGTTTCATCTTTTGCCTATACCACTTATAGGTGGTGAAAAAGCTATAAAAGAGGTCTACAGGATAGGAATAGGATTGCTACTTTCTTCAGATCTTAGAGATGAAGCTTATAGGATTTTTGGTAATGAAAAGAACTTTAAACAAATTGTTGAGATGTACAGTAAAGGCCTTTATGTTAATTCATCAGGAGCAGGAAGATTGTTTGACGGTGTTTCTGCAATTATAGGAATATCAAGGTATTCAAGCTTTGAAGGACAATCTGCTATGGAATTAGAATTTTCTTTATATTCATCAGAAAATATTAATGAAGAATACGAGTACGATTTAAGTGGAAACTTAATTGATTGGAGGAAGATTGTTTTAGGGATTGTAGAGGATCTTAAAAGAGGATTGCCGAATAATTTTATAAGTTTAAAGTTTCATAAAACTGTTGTTAGGATAATATTGGATTGTATTTTTACTATTAGTAGGATAAAAAACTGTAATAATGTAGTGCTTAGTGGTGGGGTGTTTCAGAATAGTTTCATACTTGATTCCGTTGTTGAAAAGCTTAGAGAAAGTAGTATGAATGTATTTGTAAATCAGAAAGTGCCGCCTAACGATGGTGGAATCTCCTTAGGTCAAGTATTCTACTCTCATTATTTAGGATCAGTAAGGTGATTTTTTCTCTTCTCCTTTTTTGTTTGTCCTTCTTAGTATTCTTTGTAGAGTTTACTTAATTAAATTCTATTAATGATAGGGCTTTGGTATTTATGATACTTTTGTTCTATAACTTCCCAAGAAAAAGTGATTTCTCTAAGCGAGTATCCTTTTTATTGAATTATCTAACTTCAACAAATACGATCACACTTGTAAAAAGCAAAAATGTTATTCAATTTATTAAGATGTGTTTTTGGATAAACCTTAATAGAAAAGTAATATTTTTGGAATGCCTTTCATTCTTTATTGAAAAAGATATTTGAAATTTTTTATAATTTTCTTTGTTTTATGGATTACTATTTTAGAAATTGAGTATGTCCGAAAAAATTATAGG
>JBKBIJ010000025.1:0-15306 GCA_046299455.1 Brevinematia bacterium
ATGCATATGCTTATGCTATTGGATATAGATCTTATAGAAGGTTTGTTTGATGATACCTAATTTCTCACCCAACGTATGTACTTTGATATAATTTACTATGAGGTTTAGGAAAGTTAGCTTTTTGTTTGACAGTTGTATGTTTTTTTGTTATTTTTTTACTAAAAGTTAAAGGAGGAGGAAGATATGTATTCTTTGACTCTAAGGATGATGTTTGCAATAGGAGTATTATTTGGTATAATTTACCTTGTTATTGTGTTATTAGGGGGAGAAAGTTTTACATTCAATCTATTAATTGCATTAGTGATATTGTTGATACAGTATCTGATATCACCTAAGATTGTCGAATGGAGTATGGCTGTGAGATATGTATCAGAGGATGAGGAACCAGAACTACATAGGATTGTAGAAGACTTAGCAGAAAAGGCAGGGATCCCTAAACCTAAAGTAGGAATATCTGAGATACCTATTGCAAATGCTTTTGCTTTTGGTAGGAGTATAAGAGATGGTAGAGTAGTGGTTACAAGGCAGATTTTAAAGTTATTGACAAGAGAAGAATTGAAAGCAGTTTTGGGACACGAGATATCGCATATAAAGCATAGAGATATGATTGTAACAACATTAGTCTCTGTAATACCTATGGTTCTTTATAACATGGCTATTTTGTTTATGCACTTTGGTGGAGGTGATAGAGAAAATAATAATGTAGGTCCAATTATAGGATTGTTGATGCTTGTCCTATACTTCATATCTAACCTAATAGTTTTATTTATTTCAAGAACACGAGAATATATGGCAGACTATGGTTCAGTTAATCTAGGAAATCCTCCTGAACATTTAGCTAGTTCTTTGTATAAGCTAGTGTATGCTTCAGCAATAATACCAGAAGAGCAGAAAACTCAGGTATCAGGATTGAAAGCTTTCTTCTTGAATGATCCAAATTCTGCGGAAAGAGAAATAATAGAACTATCACAAATTGATATGAATAGAAACTTTAAGATAGATAGGTCAGAGCTAGAGCAAATAAAATATGCAAAAGTAAAAATATCAGCAGGCGAGAAGATCATGGAATTACTAACTACGCATCCGAATATGCTTAAGAGAATAAAAAAACTCTCTGAATATGTATAATTCTAGAAGAGTAGTATCTGTTTTATTGGCAGGTGGTAAAAGCCAAAGGTTTAGCTTAAATGTACCTAAACAGCTTTTTGAGTTAAATGGAAAACCTATAATCGAGTATTCTTTATACGTTTTTGAAACTAATCCATTGGTAGATGAAGTTATAGTTACTGTAAATAGTTTGTTTATATATGAAATCGAAAGAATATGTAGTAAGTTTAATAAAGTTAGAAAGGTTGTAGAAGGAGGAGAAACAAGAAGTATTTCCTCGAGGATTGGAGTGTTATCGATAGATGAAGAAAATTCATATGTACTAATCCATGATTCAGCAAGACCTTTTGTAACACATTCGTTAATAGAGGAACTATTGAAAAAAGTTGAAGAAACCGGAGCGGTAATACCTTGTGTGAAGTCACTCGATTCGTTGGCTCAAATAGAAGATGGTAGGGTAGTCAAAGTTTTGGAAAGGGACAAAATATTGAGAGTACAGACACCTCAGTGTTTTAAATATGAAGTAATATATCTAGCATATAAATCTACAGAGGGAACTTTTATAGATCTACCAGATGATAGTTCACTAGTAATACAAAAAAATTTAGCCACCGTAAGAGTAATAGAAGGAGATATAAATAACATAAAAATAACAACTAGTGAAGATATAAAAATAGCTATGTCAATACTAGGCACTTTTCAAGTAACTTAAAAACCTGAGCTGGTTAACTAAATCATTTGTAGATAATCTTCAAAAGTATCAATTTTCTACTTAGATATTTGTAGATATTCCTAGGAAATTAGATAACTCCTTAAAAAGAACTTCGTTGTTCAAAGAAATTATCCTTCTAAAAGAATTTATAAAACAAAAGCAGTAATTGTCCAGATAGGTAAGTATTTTTCAAAAATATTATTTTCCTACTAAAAATGTTTAGAAATATTACCTTTCTGCTCAATGTGCTTCAGAAGTGTGTCTAAGAAATCGGATGAATTTTTAGAAATGAGCCGTTACTAAAATAAACTACTTCTTTCTGTTATTTCAACAAACGTACCATAGACAAAAGCTATCTAAGTAGGCAGTAGTATTACTTTCGCATTTAAAGGTCTTCAAAAGTGTGTCTAAGAATTAGATAACTCCTTAAAATACCTATAATCCCAAGAAATTACTTTTCTCTAGAATTTATGAATAGGAATACCATAGGAAGAAGTTAAATGGATAACTTTTAGTAAAGATATTCTAGAGAGAAACATTATAGAATTAGCTTTTTAGTAAAGCTTTCTAAGAGTGCATTCCTAAACAAGCTATAAAGGTAAATAGGTTTTCCAAGTTTATAGAAAATTCCTAAATTAATGTGTCTAAGGAACTACATTTTTCTAGAATTTATAGAACTGGAATACCATATAAGAACTTGTCCAAACAACTTTTTGGTAAAGATAGTCTAAGATAAAGAAAGAAATCTTTGGGAATTAGATTCTCAATAAAGTCTTCTAAAAGCAAATGTTAAGCAAAGTTGTAATGAATAATAAGCGCCCCAACTATATAGAAAACTCCTAAGAAAATAATAGTTCTAAGAAACTATCATTATTACAAAGACTATGCAATAGAAGATTCCTAAATAAGAACATCTGTATTAATAAATAACGATGCTTTAATATTACCTTACTACCTAAAGATATGTAAAAAACATCTAAGAAATTAGAGAATCTTTAAAAATCCATTGCTCGAAAAAAAATTACTTCTTCTTAAAAGTTATATTATTTCTCTCCTTTTATTCTCTTAAGATATCATTTCCATGTCTTTAATAACGTTTTAGTGAAGGTGTTTCAAAAGTGCTACTTTCCTAATTAATATGTTAAGAAATATATCTGAAAGATTGGATAATCTATTAAAAAATGCTCATCCTGCGAAGAAATACTTTTCTTGGAGATATTCCAAAAGTACTTTCCTCTTTAAAGGCGTAAGAATATCAACAAAAAAAATTCGATAATTCTTAAAAAACCTCATTACCCCAATAAATCAAATTCTTCTAGAAGTTATGAAAAATAATACCATAAGAAGGTCTATCTAGATGACTTTTAGTGAAGATAGGTTGGAGGAAGAAACATAGGGAATTAGGTCTTTAACAAAGCTTTCTAAGAGCAAATGTCTAAACAAGTTGCGAGTAAGAATAGTTGTTCTAAGTTTATAGAAAAACTTTTAAGGGAATTGCTCCAAGAAACTAGCGTTCCTAAGAAATTGTGGAAAGGTAATACAACATTTGGTGAAATTAAAATGCTATTAGAATAAAAAGTTCGAAATTTCTTGTAATTGATTTTGGGAAAAGTATAATGTTACCTTTGTAAAGGTAGCATCATTAATGGACTTCAAATGTTATCGTGGTAGAAGATATGAAAAATCTATAAAGTTTGCTTTTGAGAAATATAATAATTATAATAGCTTGGGAGGAGTAAAAGATGGGTTTAGTTGTGCTTGAAAATGTTGTTAAGGAATACTATAAAGAAGGTATAAAAGACAGTGTTAAAGTGGTAGCTCTTAATGATGTTAGTGTTAGTATAGACAAAGGGGAATTTTTATCTATTATGGGGCCTTCTGGTAGTGGCAAAACAACGCTTCTTAACATTATAGGTTGTCTTGATGTACCAACTAGTGGAAAAGTAATTTGTAACGGTACTGTTTTAACAGGTGCTAGTAGTGATTTTCTTTCTGAGTATAGAAAAAAGAATATAGGTTTTATATTTCAATCTTATAATCTCATACCTGTTCTTACAGTTAAAGAGAATATAGAATTATCTCTTGTAATCGATAGTAGTATTTCAAAAGAGGAGAGGGAAGAAAGGGTTATGAAAGTTATAGAGGAGGTAGGGCTTAAGGGAATGGAGAATAGATTTCCCAGAGAACTTTCTGGGGGACAAGAGCAGAGAGTTGCTATTGCTAGGGCTTTAGTTAAAAAACCTATTATTGTACTTGCTGATGAACCCACTGCCAGCTTAGATTCTGTAACAGCTGAAGAAGTTATAAAGATTATGAGAAATATGAACGAGATAGAAGGAACAACTTTTATATTTTCCACCCATGATCCAAGAATTGAGAGGTATGCTAGGAGGGTTATAACCCTGAAAGATGGGCAGATTGTTTCAGATGAAAGGAGGTAATATGTTGTTGAGAATTGCCTTGAGAAATGTATTTAGGCACAAAACTAGAACTCTGATAAGTGTTTTTACTATATCAGTAGGTATAATGGTTTATATAGCATTTGATTCTCTTTTCAATGGTATTGATAGAACGCTCATAGAAAGTATTGTAAAGTTTTCTGATAGTTCAATAGTGATATACTCAAAAGATTATGATGAAAACAGAAAGGGATTCCCTCTGGATAAAGGAATTAAAGATGTTAGGGAAGTCGAGAGAGTTATTCGAGGTGTAAAGGATATTGAGGGTTTTGTATATAGAACGCAATTTTTAGGCGAAGTAATATTTGGTGGTAAGTCAAAATATATAGTTTGTACTGTTATAGATCCGGAATTAGATTTAAAGATTTTTGAAATAAAAGATCATATAAAAGGTAGATATCTTCAAGGTGATCTTGAAATATTAATAGGTAGTATTTTAGCTAAGAAGTTAGGAGTTAGTGTTGGGGACTGGGTTACTTTAGCTGCTAGGACTGCTGAAGGGGGATATAATGCTTTGGATTTTGTGATTGTTGGTATAATTGAAAGTCCAAACGCACTTCTTAACGAATCTGGAGTAATGATTTCCTATTCTTCTGCGAATAAACTTGTTAACCTTAAAGGCATGTTTACTTCTGTTAATGTCAAGGTCAGATGGAATAAAACTGAAAGTGTACCTTTGTACTTGAATAAAATTGATATGGTTGCTAGTAAAATTAGGGAAAATCTTGAAAATTATAGTGTTTACACGGTTAAAGATTTGTATGGAGACTTCTTACTTCTTATGGATCAAAAAAGAGTAACTTCTTATTTGCTTACTTTTTTGATTCTCATTATAGCTGGTGTAGGTATAGCTAACAATATATTAATGGCTGTTTATGAGAGAATAAAGGAAATAGGAGTTTTGATGGCAATGGGGATGAAAGAAAAAGATATAAGAAAATTATTTTTGATTGAAGGTGCTACTATAGGTATTTTAGGAGGTATTTTAGGGGTGTTTTTAGGGCTTCTTTTGGATTTATTTTTTATATACATTGGCTATGATGTTACATCGATGTTTGGAGATATAGATCCTTCTGAGCTTGGTATGCCAGTTTGGACAACTTTCTATGGAGAATGGAATTTTATGGCTTTTTTGATAGGTTTTGTTTTCTCTCTTTTTATTTCTATTATTTTTGCTTACATACCTTCAAGGTATGCATCTAAACTTAAAGTTGTAGAATGCTTGAAGTTTGTGTAAGGGTGATGTATGTTATTGAGGATGGTCTTTAGAAATATAAAAAGAAATAAAAGAAGATCTATTCTAGCTTGTGTTTCTGTATGTATTGCATTGACAGGAGTAGTGGTTTTGCAAGGTCTTGTTGATGGAATGATGGATAATATTATAAGAAACTCTACTAAGAACGATACAGGTCATATTAGAATTGCTAATAAGGAGTTTTTAGAGAACTTACAGTATATGCCAGTGTACTATTTTATCCACAACTCTGAGAAGTTAAAAGGTTTTTTGAATAATATTCCAGAGTTCAGAGATAGAGTGGTAATAGTTACCGAAAGGATTAGATTTCCAGTTTTAGTCGAATTCAAAGGAAATAATAAAATAGCTATTTGTTTTGCTGGAGATATTGACAAAGAAAAAGAGTTATTAATGTTACATAAGAGTATTGTTGAAGGTAGATACTTAAGTGGTGAAGTTATTGAAGAAAAGGGTGTTAGATACAGAGAGATAATAGTTGGTAGGAAAATGGCAGAAGTATTAAGGCTTAAGGTAGGTGATAGTTTTTCTTTGATGGTTCAGGGAAGTGATTTTGGTATACGTATTCCGAGATTCAAAGTTGTTGGAATCTTTAATACAGGGATAAATGCTATTGATGACAATATTTTCATGTTGTCGATTAACGATGCAAAGGAGATACTTGGTAGTGGTAATGGTACTCAAGAGATTATCGTAATGCTTAAGAACTATAACGATAGCTTGTGGTTATCGGAAAAAATAAACCAAAACTTAGAGAGTAGTCAAGAATTTAGTTATATCAAGGCTGTTAGTTGGAAAAGCTCAGGTAGTTTAGCTAGTTCGTTAGAACAGATATCTGGAATATATGCTTTCATGTATTTTTTTATTACATTGCTAGGGGCTTTCATTATTATGAGTATAATGATGATGGTGGTGCTTGAGAGAAGGAAAGAGATAGGAATACTTAAAGCTATGGGTTTTAAAAATTTAGAGGTATTAATAGTTTTTACTTTGGAGGGAACACTTTTAGGTACTATTGGAACAGTTGGAGGTGTTGTTTTAGGTACGTTGATAAATTTACCTCTGTCTATTTGGGGGATAGATTTTAGTTCGTCTCTTTCCAATATGAATTTCCCTATGGACAATGTTATAAAGTGGATGATAACAGGTACGAGTATTTTGGGGTCTATTGTACTGGGAGTATTTGTTTCTGCGATTGTCTCTATCATACCTTCTAGGCATGCTGCTAAGATGAACCCTATCGATGCTATAAGGAGTGTATAGGAACAATATAAGGTTGTAGGAGGTGTTATGAAAAAGTATATTTATTGTTTTATCTTGGTTTTATTGGTTGGAGGTTTAGCATTTTCTTTGACTGCTGAAGAAATCCTCAAAAAAGTTAATGATAACCTTAACTTTACAACATCAATAATAACAGCTAAGATGGAAATTTACTTACCTAATCAACCTCCAAGAATAAAGGTTTTCAAGGCATGGATCGTTGGCCAAAAGAAGGCTTACGTTGAGTTTTTAAACAAAGAAGATAAAAACATTAGATACCTTAAAGTAGGCAAAAACTTATGGATCTATGATAAGATTGAAAATAATACTTTTCTAATTTCTGAGCATCTTCTTAGGCAAGGAATGATGGGAAGCGACGTTTCATATGAAGATATTTTAGAATCATCTGATATACATAGATTATATTCCGCTACACTTGAAGGGGAGGAAAAAATAGATAGTAGAGATTGTTATGTGTTGTTACTTAGAGCAAAAGTTGAAAGCACATCTTATGGTATTAGAAAGATGTGGGTTGACAAGGAAACTTTCCTACCTTTAAGGGAAGAAAGGTATGCTCTGAGTGGGAAATTACTTAAGGTTTCGGAGATAAAGGATATCAAGCATTATGGTGATAGAGCATATCCAACTAAAAGTATTGTGTCTGACAAACTTAAGGTTGATACAAAAACTGTCATTACTGTTGAAGATGCTAACTTTGATATCAATATTCCTGATAGCTTTTTTACAAGGAGGTACCTCGAGAGATAAAATTGCTAAAGAGGTAGGTATATTATGTTAAGAATCTGTTTTGTTTTTTTATTGTTTCTTGTTTATATAAATACTTCTTTTTCACAAGAAGGAGGATTGAACGTTTATGGCCATTTCAGGACAGATTTAGGAGTGAGTAGTATATTTTCAAATGATCATGTTATTAGGTACTCTTATTTTGGAAGAAATGTTTTAAGACTAGAGTTTGAGAATGCTGATACGACTTATGGAAAACTCGAAGGAAGTGTTGATTTTAACATTCTAAGTGGTGATTATAGAAATTTACTCGTTTACACTAGCAATGCTTTTGTCATAGCAAAAGATGTAATTTTATCTTTTGATATTAGGAAACTTTATCTCATGGTCAGGTTTGATTGGTTTGATTTACTGATAGGAAGACAACTTATGAAATTTGGGTATGGAATTGTTTTTTCACCTATAAGTTTTTTTGATAAAATTGATTTAAGTGATGTTAAGTTCTCAAGGATTGGAATTGATGCTATTAGGTTTAAAGTTTTACTTAGCGAAATAGATAGTTTTGATGTAATTGCTATACCCAAAGTCGATATAACTAATTCTACTTTTGCAGGTAGGTTGGTTTTTAGAATATTTAATTTTGAAGGTGATAGTGTTATCAGTTATTTCGGCGATGATAACTACTTAAGATGTGGATTTGCTCTGAAAACTGATTTAGAGATAGGTATTTATGGTGAATTTGTCTATAATTACCATAACGAACTTAGTAATAGATATTTTGAATTTGTCTTTGGAGCTGATTACTCTCTTTTTGATAAACTAATTTTAAGATTAGAATATTACTACAATTCATTTACAAACGAATCGTTATATTTACTTACTAATCCTAATAGTTATTTCGAGCTGGGTCAATATGTGATGGTTCAGATAACTTACTCGTTTGACCTTTTTAGTTCTCTTAATCTTTCACTTATTAAGGATCTAGAATATGAAGGATTTTGGATTACTCTTAGTTATGGAAAGAATTTGTTTCAAGATGTAAATTTTGTTTTAGATATAAGATTTCTCAATGGTAATATGATTAGTTTTCTTCCTATTAGTGATTTTGGTTATTTAAGTGTATCTTCTGGACTAGAGCTAAGATTTTAGAAAACGGTCAGAATTTTTACAAAAGAGTGATTTTTTACGTAACTTGATGAAGTTTGATAACTACTTAAAAAAGACCTATCGCTCAAAAAATGCCATTCTTTAGAAAAGTTGCATAAAAATATATTTCTTTCCTTCTTAGTATATTATCCATACCATTTTATATAGAATCAACATCTTCAAAAAACAGACGAAATTTCTTCAAAGATTTAGACATACTTTTATTAACACAAAAATTCTTAAATAAATGTACCAAATTTACTAAGTTCACTATCCCTATAAATTAACCCTCTTAAGAGTGTAATTAAAAATATTATTTCTCTACCTAGAGGTTTTAAAAATATTCCTAAAAAATTGGATAATTCCTTAAAGAGTTCAATCTTTCAGAAAAAATGTCCTTACTAAGATCTCCAGAAATATCAATTAAAAATTGGATAAACCCTTAAAAATAGTCTACCCCTCAAAGAAAACTACCTTTAGAAGTTATAGAAACAGAAATACCGTAATAAGAGCACCTTCACAGATAAGTAGAAACATTTTAAAAGTATTAATTTCTCTTTTTGAAGCTCTAAAAAATGTCACTAAGAAATTCTATAACCACTTAAAAAAGTCATATCACTAAAAGAAAATACTATTCTTAAGAAATTATGAAACTAAAATACCATGACAAGAGTAAACTATATATACTTCTTCTAAAGTTTTTGCACTATCTTTTTTAATTGGAAATTTTTAAATACTACTTGGGGGTCATGGGGGCACCTTGCTTAACAGTATATAAAAAGATTATGTTACAAAAATTAATAGAATGACTATAGATAAACTCATAAAAACTTCTGTCCCTTAAAGGGACTACATTTATTTAGAAATTTATGGAAGAAAAGTATAGATTACCTAGATAAGTTTTAGAAAGGAATAAGAGGGGAAATAACTCAAAGAAACTGGAATTTCTGACACCTTACCTACTTAAGTGAAAAGTATTTCAAAAATCTAATCTTGAACCATATTCTCCATATTAACAGAAAAATTCTCCCAAAGATGAGCTAAATTTACAGATTCCTCAATTGAATCAATTCAAAAAACTACTATTCCTTAAAGTTAAGAGACAGAAACATCGTAATAAAAGTACCTTCCTAAATAAATCTCCAAGGAGAACTACCTGTTCTAGATTTTATAAAACTCTTAGAGGAATTACTCTAGGAAATTACCTTTCTTAGAAGTTATAGAGCAAAAGTATATCATAACTTATCCAAATAAGCTGCGAGGATGACAACAAGGAAGAAAAGTCTAAAAGAAGTTAGATTTTTTAAAGCACCATCTAGATTAATTCTAAAACATTCTTAAGTGAAGGAATAAATTTTGGTACATACCTATATGATTATTCCTAATTGAAAATAATTCATCTTTCAGAAAACCAAAATTTCGTCAAAAGTTATGAAACAAAGAAGCAATAAGAAATTGAATAACTTCTTAAAAGAGTCTATAAATCTAAGAAACTATAGTTCTTTTAATAACTTTTTGTGTACATCCTTATGAGCTCTTTTTTTCATATCATATTTTAGATAAAATATATCATAAATATTTTGTGAATTTTTTACAAAATACACAAAAAATTAATTAAATCACTATAATCTTCTTTAGAGGCTATTTTGACAAACACAACATGACAGAGCTTATATAAATAAGGTGTAGTAAATATACTTTACTTCTCTAAAGAGAATTTACTATTTCTATGTCAATCTTCAACTAGATACGTTATAAACGTTCCAAGAATATTTTACAAAATCAAAAAAAGTTAAACGAAAGCAACAATAATTGTTTTTTATTCATATAAAATTTTGATTATTTTCTCGATAATTTCTTTGTGAAGAATATATTAGCAATAGTTTTACTTTTTGTGTCAAGCTTAGCCTATGCTAAAATTTATATAAATGGTATCTACGTTGATGAAAAAGACATTGAGAAATCTCAAGAATATTTAAGATATAGGGCAATAGCTGACATGGTTTTCGAGGAATCCAAAGTTGTTTCCCTTAAGTATTATGAAAGAGTTCTAAAGAAATTTCCAGATGATTTTGTATCACTAAGCAGGATTTCTCTCATCTATGCTCTTAAAGGAATACCCAATTTATCTATCTATTATGGAACCAATGCAATCGATATATACAAGAAAAACCCAAATACAATACGAAAATTGAACTATATAGAACTTCTAGTAGCCTTATCTGTTTCATACGCAACACTACAAAATGAAATCAATGCTTACTCTTATTTAGAAGAAGCCAAGAAAAACCTTTCAAAGCTTATTATTTTTAAATCTGACTACACAAAAGCCAATAAGCTTGTTATCTATGCAGAATCATTTTACAAAAACCAGTTTTATAAAATCGTACCTTTAACAAACACTAATTATAGATAACAATTCAGTTGAAGACATAAGTCAACTTAAAAGAAAACATTTGCTATCGTTCTATCTTCTTTCGTTCAAGTCATGAAATTTACCCGTACTCTATGTTTTCTAAACTAACCCTTCTGTTTCTTCGAAACCAAGCATTATATTCATATTTTGTACTGCCTGTCCAGATGCTCCTTTCACTAAGTTATCTATCACAGAAAAGATCACTATTTTACCGGTACTCTCCAGATATCTTATATGTATCATGCAATTATTGGTATTAGATACCCATTTGGTTTGTGGAATACTTTCTGTTATATGAACAAACGGTTCTTTCTGGTAGTAAGAATTGTATAGATCATCTAGCAGTTTCTGAGATACATTTTCTGCAGAAATATATATTGATGAAAATATACCTCTATCCATTGGTACCACATGTGGAACGAACGTTACCTTAACTTTTTCTTTGAAGTTAAACTCAATAAACTGTTCTATTTCTGGCGTATGTCTATGTACTGGTAATCCGTAGGCATAGAAATTTTCGTTATGTTCCACAAATAACGAATCCTCTGAAACTTTTTTACCTTTTCCAGAAATTCCTGATTTGGAATCAATTATAATGCCAGATAGATCTATTTTTTCTCTTATTTCTCTCAATGGTAGTAATCCTAAGGAAATGCTGGTTGGGTAACATCCAGGGTTTCCTACTATTTGAGCGTTAGATATTTCATTTCTAAAAATTTCCGGAAGCCCCCAAACTGACTTTTGTAACAATTCTGGGTAAGGATGATGAATTTTATATGTACTTTCGAAAACTTCTTTACTCTTAAATCTATATGAAGCACTTAAATCTATTACCTTTATTCCTTTCGAATGAAATATGTTTACAAGTTCAATAGCAGGTTCATGAGGAAGAGCCAAGAAAACTATATCTAATTCTTCTTTTGTAACTTCTTTTACAAATTTCTCAGTATCAGAAAACTTTACATCAAGTGAGGGAAGCTCAGGAAATACTTTTGAAACCTTTTCTCCTACAAAAGTTCTTGAAGTTATAAAAGATATTTGAACTTTGGCATGTTTCTGAAGTATCTTTAGTAGTTCTAACCCAGTATACCCACTTGCTCCTACTATTCCTACTCTCTTTCTCATGATTTGGAGAGGGCGGGATTTGAACCCGCGGTTCCCCAAAAGGAGAACAGCAGATTTCGAGTCTGCCCCAATAGTCCGCTCTGGCACCTCTCCTTGAATCATAATTCTAAATACACTTTGGATACTTTTCAAGTTTAATCGAAAGCATAATAATCTACATTTTCATAACTAACAAAACTCTTTTTTTCTTAGGATTTACTTGGAAACAAATAAACTTTACTCACCAATCACTCTAAAGTTATTTGTAATTAATTATTCCTGAGACCTTACAATTATTTATTCAACATTCAACATATCAATCTGTCATCACTTACAAACTGTTTAGATAAATTGATAATTCTATTCAGTAACTTCTTAGAAAAGTATTTTTTTTTGGCAACAGCCTCTTTCAAAGAGTTATCTAATTTTTTAATCATGCTGTGAATACCTGTAAGTAAAGAAATTAGCATTCCTGAAACACCCTCGTTTTTTGAATTGACTTACTTAGAAACTTTCCATAAATTTAAAACATTATTTCCCCTACAACTCATTTAAACATTATATTCTTTCTAGGTAATTAGGATATTAATTCAACTATATCTAGAGATAATAATGGGTCAAGAATTCAATTTAATGTCTCTTAGATTGATCTCAATTAAGAGTTTTCTATAAATTTTTGAATATCCATTCCTTCTTACAACTTACAAGTTCTTTTATACTGCATTTCTGTTTTATAACTTCTATAGAGTTGTAGTTTACTGAAACAATAATTCTTTTTTAAGTGGTTATAGAATCTCTTAGATATGTTTTTTCAAAACCTTCAAATTATAAAGTAGCAATTTTGCTTCACTCTAAATAGGAAATTAATATTTTTGAAACATTCTCAAGAAAAAGGTCTAAGCATTCCTCGTTAACAAAAAACCTTTACTTTCCAGGAATCTGAGTTTTAACAATAACGTTATGTTTATACTTTTGGTTTTTGATAGGATTTAGCAAAAAGAACGTATAAACACATTTTTAAAACTGCCTCCTTCTAGGTATGCTAAGCCATGATTTAAATATCTTTAATCAAGTTAGAAAGTTTTCAGGGATATAGAGATTTAGAACAATCCTTGTATAGCAAAAACAAATTGCCAGTTATTGAAGAATTGATCAGAAATATATAGCTTAGGTACATTATCCTGGAATTTTAATTGTCTTGCTAGGTAAATCCTTATAGGTAATCCTGGAATATTTATCATAACACCAATACCAAAACTTCCATAGTATTTATCGAGTGAAGTAGTATATAGTATAACATCATCAAAAGATGATCCTATATCAAAAAATAATGTTCCCCAAAGTTCATTTCCTGATATAGGAAATCTAAGTTCTGTTGAATAGAAAGACTTTGCCTTACCTCTTATACCGTATCCTCCCCAACCTCTTAGTTCGTAATATCCATCAAACCAAAAAAGATCCATAGTTTCATACTCTAAACTACCATCTAATTGTGGCAATATAACACCATGAGTAGTATAAAGTACCCAAACCAAGTTATACTCATTGACTATAGGTATAGCTTGATAGAAAGAAAAATTACCACTCAGTTTTAGGAATCTGAAAAATCCTCCAATTAAATGGCCTACATAATCGAAGTACACCCCACCATTTACCCCTTTAGAAGGAACCAATGGATTATTTCTACTATCGAAGGTGAAGTTAAAACTTAACATACTCTTCAGTTTACCTCTATACACTTCCCACCAATTATCAACGTATGTTAATGAAAGTTCTTTAGCTACATCCTGCGAATAAGGATTATTAAAGTTTTTATCATGAGTTATAGTAGAATATATTGAATAACCAAACCCTAAACTATAGTAGCTAGCAAATCTAAAAGGTAAATTAACACCGAGTCCTAACCTAGTCTGCCAGTAAGAACCATTAGTACTCTCTGGTAATGCGTCATTATCTTCATCAACATAGATATTCTGAATAAGTGTATTGTAAAAGTATATTGATATAGAAAGACCGATATTAGAATCAGAGATATATGGTTCAGTAAAAGAAAGATTAATACCTTGCTGATTTTGACCAACATCGATCTTACCTTGGATTTTCTTACCAGTACCAAAGAGGTTTATATGTGATATACTACCTCCCATTGTGAAACCGCTAACCGATCCATACCCAGCACTAAGTGATATTATTCCTGTTCTTCCTTCCTTTACCTTGAAAATTAAATCCATTATTCCTTCAGCATCACCTTCTTTAACTTCCCATTCAACCTTCTCAAAATACTGTGTCATATTCAATCTTTCGATACTTCTCTGTAGTTTATAAACAGTAAATATCTCACCCTCAGTAACCTCCAGCTCTCTTTCAATAACATAGCTTTTTGTATAAGTATTACCAACTATTATTATATTACCAATGTGTCCTATATCACCTTCATAAATTTCAACTACTAGATCAACAAATTTGTATGCGTCATCTTTAACAACTTTTTTATCAACTTTAGCGAAGATATATCCTCTATCCCAATATAATCTATTAACACTGTAAATCCATTTATCAATCTTGTCTTGAGCAAATACATCCCCCTTTATCAATGGGAACTTATTAAGGATTTCGTTGCTACTAAATACCCTTAGATTGCTGCTAATCGACACATTCCTGAAGTAATATTTCTCCCCCTCTTCTAAAGTTATACTCACATATACATGTTTCTCAATAAGATTACTGCTACTGTCATAATAGTTACTAATGGTAATATTAGTTAAAGTAATCTTAGCATCAATAAAGCCCTTCATTTGGTAAAAGTATTTAATTTTATCCATATCTTTCGATAACTTATCTGGATCAAAGTAACCTCTATTGATAGGTAATCCTATGAATTTAACTTCTTCTTTTGTGTCCATTATACCTTTAAGATCACCTTCACTAACATTAGATACACCGATAAATTTTATCGATTTAACTATACTCTTAGGGCCTTCAGAAATGTCAAATACTAAAACGAGTTTATTGTCTTCCTTGGAGAATTTATGTCTAACTTCTACATCCAAAAGTCCCTCTTCTCTATATTTTTGTTTTATAGCAAAAATGCTAGCATATATCTTGT
>JBKBIJ010000026.1:0-15224 GCA_046299455.1 Brevinematia bacterium
AAAAATCCCTAAAAATTGTTTTTTGCATAAAAGCATAGAGATATTGTTTAAGGTAAAACAACTTCTCCTCTTAATAAGATGTTTACATATTGTAACTTCTAAAAGAAAGGGGTTTTTTGTAGCAATATTACTTTTTTAACGGATTATCAGGTTTTAGTGATATTTTTGAACACATTTAAATGGGAAAGCAATACTTTTAAACACACTCATTTTCTAGTTTTTTGTTGAAATCTTCTGATGTGTAAATTAGAATTCAGGTATTAAGTGAGGTGAACTATGGATGTTAAGATGGTAAAGGAAATTTCTTCTAATATATTATCAAATGTTAGCAAAGTAATAATTGGTAAAAGCAAGCAGATAAAATTAATACTTGCAGCCATGTATTCGAGAGGACATGTTTTGATCGAGGATATACCAGGGGTAGGTAAAACAATGCTAGCAAGGGCTATAGCCAAAAGTATAAACGGTATTTTCAAAAGAGTTCAGGCAACTCCAGATTTACTTCCTTCGGATATAATAGGCGTATCAATATATAATCCTGAAACAAAAAAATTTGAATTCAAGAAGGGACCTATTATTTCGAACATACTTTTGGTTGACGAGATAAATAGAGCTACACCTAAAACCCAATCAGCTCTCCTTGAAGCTATGGGTGAAATACAATTATCAATAGAAGGTGTTACATTTAGCCTCCCTAATCCATTTATAGTCCTTGCCACACAGAATCCCATTGAGTTCGAAGGTACTTTCCCTTTACCTGAAGCACAGATGGACAGATTTATAATAAACATCTCTTTAGGTTATCCTAAACCAGAAGAAGAAGTTGAAATTCTGACTTCCCAAAAAGAAATTCATCCTATTGAAACAATATCGTACGTAGTAAATACTAAAGATATTGTTGATGTACAAGAGGAAGTTAAGAAGGTATACATAGAAGAAAGTCTTAAAAAATACATTGTTGAAATAGTAAACAAAACTAGAAATCATCCATCCTTGATTCTGGGGGCATCTCCTCGAGGATCCTTAAGTATTTTTAAGATATCTCAAGCAATTGCTGCCATAAACGGTAGAGATTATGTTATACCTGAAGATATAAAATCAGTTATAATTCCTTGCCTCAAACACAGGTTGATACTTAAACCAGAAGCAAAACTAAAAGGTGTTAAGGCTGAAGACATACTGAATTCCATACTCGAATCAACAGAAGTACCAATTGAAGAAATAAAAACTCAGTAGCAGATATGGGTAAATATATATTTCTAGCTTTAATCGTAACAGTTTTCATTTTGGTTTTCCCCTTGTACGAGACTATACTTTGTATAGTCTCAATAGGATTTTTGCTCTTCCTTAATAAGTTGTACTGTAATACTATTGTCAAAGGTTTTTCCATTAAAAGATATATTGAGAACACAAAGATATTTAGCGGCGATAGTACTTTTGCTGGTCTTGTTGTTGAAAACAAAAGTATTTTCCCTATTGTTACTTGGATTTATGATTATACTAGTATGGAATTATCGTTTAAACAAAAAGAATCGTTTTTTATCTTTCTTTTTCCAAAATCCAGTAAGATCATTAAGTATAGAATCATTGGTAGCAGAAGAGGTGATCACCACTTAGGTCCAACAATGGTCGAATTCAAGGATATCTTTTTAATGAACACTTTTTGGAGTAAAGAGTATGACACTGTCGATTTTGTTACTGTTTTCCCCAACATTCTACCCCATCCAGAAGTAGATAAAAGCACCCTTCAACCCTATGGAGAAATAAAAAATAGATTACCGATATTCGAAGATCTTACTAAAATCCAAGGCATTAGAGATTATAGAGAAGGAGATGAGATAAGAAAAATAAATTGGAAAATCTCCGCCAAACACAATAAACTTTACGTAAATTACTACAACTACTCCGTTTCATCTAGTAGTGCTATTATTTTGAATTTGTATCATCCTGACTATGATATGAAATATCCAGAATTTTACGAAGAATTTTCTATAGAGCTTGCCACTACTCTAATATTCGAATTACATAGTTATCATCAAGAAATAGGAATTCTGACTAACGGTGAAATTAAAAGAAAATCATCTATCAAAGGAGGAATAATCATAGAAAATCCTCTAGGATTTTTCGAGGTGCCTATTTTGGGAGGGAACGCACATGTTTCAAGTATATTTGAACTTTTAGCTAGAGTATACCCCCAAAATAGAGTCAGTTTCTCTGAAATGTTAAAAAGTATGACCTTACATTTACCTTGGGGATCAGCCATTATAGTTATAACACCTAACCTCGATGAAGAAATGAAACTTATGTTGTATGATCTATCTCTGAAAGGACACGAAGTTTTTATCTATAATGTCCACCCTAACAAGAACATAGAATTTGCTGGTAGTAAAAGTGTGAAACTCTATAATACTTTAAAAGTCGAAAGTACTACACAAATAGAAAGAGTTATTTAGATAGTCTCTGGCTCATAATTCTTTCAATCTGATCTTGAAGCCTATCTACTATGTTGTCCCATAAAAAGTTCTCCAAAACGTGTTGTCTTAGCTTTTCGCCTTTTTCTTTTATGTAATCAGGATGATCTATAGCAAATTGTAATTTCCTAGCAAATTCTTCAATATCACCTATAGGTACTATGTCGCCACATTCCCCGTTCTTAGTTATATCATTGGCACTTGTAACATTTGTCGTAAGAAGATAATTTCTAAAGTATCCTGCTTCGGCCATAACTATCCCAAAACTTTCAAATAATGAAGTCATTACAAATATCTTCGATCTATTATATAAGTCATACAAAGTTTTTCTATCGTCTATATGTCCAGAAATTACTATTTTATCCTTGAGATGAGGATTTCTAGAAAAGAAATCTTCTAAAAATTTGTCAAAATCTTTACTTATAATTATCTTACCTCTTAGATGAGGGTTTATAGAGAAAAAATCTTCTATGTCTGAATCTTCTTTCTTATTTACAACCTTACCAACCATCATAACTTTCCAATCTTTAAGATCCACTTTTTCCAAAGCTAAAAGTAACATCTCATGGTACTTTTGGGGTGCACCTATCCTTGATACTGTTAATATTATGTTTTCTTTTTCTTCAAAACTTTTAACTTGAATATTGTGCTGTTTTATAAAATACTCATCTATTCCATAAGGTTGATAGTAAATCTTATCCTTATACTTTTTGTAAAGATTCTTTAACTTCTCTGTACCCTCTTTAGTTTCGCTTGACATTATATCAACTAACCTCAAAAATAATGGCTCTATTATGTTGTATGCTATAAAATTTCTTATGAAATTTTTAGGATGTTTAAGTAGAAGTGATTTTGGGAATGTTTTTAAGCTACCAAGATCATTATCAAGCGTTATATATGCTACTCCTTTAGGATTAAGTATCTTGTAGATTATTACATATACAAGCGTTTGGAGTGAATAATGAAATCTATGAAGTATATCTATACTTTTGGCATGCCTGAATAAGAACTTCAAGAGAGATTTATCTAATTTAAATATCTTACCCTTGTCTGGCAGTAGGATTAACCTTAGTCCTTTAACCACATTCTTGTGATAAGTAAACTTTTCACTGGTTCTGTAGAATACTATCGAAGACTTATATCCATACTTCTTATACATCTTAAAAGGTATCATACCCGTCATTTTTATAAGCTCTACATTTCCGGCTTTACCGAAAAGTGTTAAAAATCTTTTCTTTTTCATCAACACCTCCATACTACAAGAAGGGCCATCTCATTAGCAACCTTGCAATATCTCTTATATTCCCTCCTGTATAAGAAATACCTTTTTGGATTATCTTTAATACTCTTATTACTGGTTTATAGTTCGCAAGGCTGATATAGGTTTCGATTATTTCTACTTGTTTATTAGATAATTTTGATTTATAATTTTCATAAAAGTCTATTGCTTGATTTCTCTTTTGGTAGTAATTTTTTCTGAATTGTTCCATCTTTTCTCTTCTTAAGAGGTTTTTTAGCATGAGGACTATATTCATCTTTTCAGCTCCAGACACATTCGATGAATGTTGCCTATACAATAGTGTTGGTATATCGACATACTTTACTTTTCCAAAGCATACTGCAACGAGCGATAGCCAGTTGTCATGCGCTAATACATTTCTAGGAAAAGGTAGTGATATTTCTTTTAGCTTTTTATTCATAATCATTGTACATCCTAAACCAAGCGAAGTCTCTAACGTTCTACCTAAAGATATTGTTGATCCTCTGATTTTTGTATAATCCCAAAAAGAATTACTTATTTTATTAAGTTTTTGATCTACCACTATTGCGTCGTATATACTAATAAAGGTGTCTGATTGCCATAAACTTTCTCAAGCTCATTTATATTATTTAAGGATATTTCGACCTTTTCTGGTAACCACACATCATCCTGATCTGCAAACATTATTCTTTCTGCTGTGGAAAATTTCATCAGGTGTTCAAAGTTCCACGTAGATCCATTAGTTTTTACTCCATCATCTATAAAGGTTATTTTGTCGGGATATCTTTGAGTGTATTCTTTTATTATGTTCCTCGTTTCGTCAGTTGACCCATCATCGTGAATTAATATTCTTATGTTCTTATATGTCTGATTAACTATTGAATCTAGTAACTCTGATAAGTATTTGGCCCCATTGTATGTTGCCAGGAGAATTTCTACCAATGTGTTGGTGTCTTTCATATCAAAATCCTTAGATTTTTGTCGATTATTTCTGCATGTTTTCCCCAGGTTAAATTTTCTAATATATACTCTCTTAATTCATTATTCTTATCTTTTCCATCCATTGCTCTAAATATTTTCTCTCTTATATCCCTTGGATCCTTACTATTTACGTAGAATGCAAAATTCTTAAAATACTCTCTAAAAATTGGTATATTGCTTAGAACCAGAGTATTCCCAAGGTATCCACCTTCAATACCTATTATGCCAGCAGTTTCTGCCAATGATATAAATCCAAGTACTCTAGCATTTTTATATGCAGATATCAACATCTTCTTATCAAGTACTGGTAAGCATAATATATCCTTGTCGCCTCTTGTGAGCTCATAGAATTCATTTTCTATCTTTTCATCTATATCGTTACAACCAGTTAGAACTAGTTTTATACCCGTACCTTTAAGCGCCTTTATAAGATTTAACTGATTCTTCCTGATAGATATTCTAGCTGAGGGATAAAATACAAAATCTCTAACACCATACTCTTGGTAAAACAAATCTTCTGAAATCTCTTTTTCCATTTCTTCTACGTAACTTGGTAGTCCTAAGTATGCAACAACTATTTTCTCGGGATTTATTCCATAAAATAGTTTTATTTCATTTTTCTCTATTTCAGAATTGGTGAATATGATATCAGAAAGATAAAGGTTAAGATAGCGAGTTTTGACTACGTTTGAAATAGGAAAGTATTTTAGAAGCTTAGATAGAAGATTGTATATGTAACTATTTGTTCTAACAAAGATCGGTTCTATTATTACTTTTTTGTCATTCTTTTTTAAATATTTTATTACCTCGTGATTAAAATGAGAAAAACCAAATAAAAATAACACATCAAAATTCATCTCATCTTGGTACCAATTGAGGGGGAAAACTTCATAACCTAACTTCTTTAGCGATTTTAAACACTCATTAGCTTGAGTTACACCCCCACCTTTGTCCATGAATAAAGGATATGAAAAATGGTAACTTAATTTTATTCCCATTCTTTAGATTATAAGAGCCTTTAGAAAACTATTTCAATTTCAAGAGACTATTTTCAAAAATATCACCTCCTACTTAAAGGTGTTCAGGAATCGGCTTTATAATCACTTAAAAAGATTCTACACCCAATAAACTACCTCTCTAGAAGCTATAGAACAAAATAAAATAATGAGAACATCTTTTTTAGATAAATCAAACATTTTAAGAATTTTACTTTCCTATCCAAAGGTGTAAAAAAATATCCGCTAAGAAATTTGATAACCATTAAAAAGGTTTACTGCTCTAAGAAAATATCATTCTTTAGAAGTTATGGAACATAAATACATCAAGGAAAACTATCCGAATAGGTTTTAGAAAAGGCAGACGAGAGAAATAGACTTAGGAAATTAGATTTCTTAAACACCATCCTTAAATGTCTAAAGAATATTGCTAAGAATTCAATAAACCCTTAAAAAATCCCTCACTCTAAAAGAAACTATCCCCCTTAGAAATTATGAAACAGAAATAACCTAATAAGAACTCCATAAAAGTTATCATCACTTATAAGCTATGAAAAATCCCAAGAAACTACACTTCTTTAGAAATTATTAATAATACCTTTATGGATATAGGTATTCTATTAATTTTGCAACATGATCTTTTTTATATACTGCCGAACGAAAGACACCCACTACATTACCAATTAATACTTAAAAATTTCCAGGTAAAAAAGATAATGCAAAAGTTTTTAGAAAAACTATAAATTTGTAATTTATAAGTTTATATAAAACTTCTGAGGAGATCGTTCCAAAAACTAACATAATTTATCTGAATAGGTTGTAAGAATAAACGTCAAAGAAAGAGATCTATAAAACTGAATTTTTGACACAGTTTCTATTTTTATTATTGATAAGTTTAATTATTTATATTCATAATTCCAGGTATGTATAAATTTAGTGTATTAGAAAAAACGATTGGTTTTCTTATTGTTTTTTCGTTGATTTTACTGTTTGTTCTTCTTCTTCTTTCAGGTAGAGCTAATGACTGGTTTAGGGGTAGAGTTTCGTATTATACTATACTTAACATTGCTTCAGATGTTTCGCCAGGTAAGAAGATTTACTATAAAGGTATTGTTATAGGTAAGATAGATAGAGTTGTTCTCCTTGAAGATGATAGATTTAAGGTTTTTTTCAATGTATACGTGGAATATACTAATAAAATAAGGTCTGATTCGATATTTTTAGCCAGATCGGAGCTTCTTGGTGGTAAAAAGTTCGAGATAATACCTGGTAGTGAGACTGCTGAATTTACAAAACAAGGTGAAATGGTGTATTCGATTGATACTTATGAAGGTAAGATTTTAGCAAAGTTAAAAGGATACTATTCTCCAGAGGAAGATATAAACAGGATAATAAATAACGTTTCTTTGATAACTTCTTTTGTTCTCAACTACGTTAGTGACAGTGGAGAGTTGACAAAAACGTTAAAAAATTTGAATGTTATACTTACCAATGTAAATAGTTCTATTGAAAAAATTAACATGTATACTTTGCCTTCGGTTAACAATCTTTTGGATAATAAACTGGCCAGATTGGTTGACAATTTGATTATTGTACTCGACAGCTTGGAAAAAGTTTTGAAGGATGAGAATATTAGCAAAATACTTAAGAATGCAAATAGAATAACTGAAGATATATCCGAGATAACTGAAGATCTAAAGAAAAATAAAGGTAATATAAATGGATTGATAAATAACTTAGAGAGATTAAGTAGAAATCTTAACGATATAGCTATATCGCTTAAGTCGATAGTAAAATAATCTTTCATTTTTGAATTGAGGGTGTTCAAATATTAATCTAAGAGAAGTGATAGATACTCTCTTTAGATCATATTATCTTTTCCTCTTCGTTTATTCGTTTTGCGTTTTTGTGTCTTTATGTTATACATATCTTTTGCTTATAGCGTAAGAATATTTAAAAAATATTACTTTACGGTTTGAAAATGTTCAAAAGTGTATTAAGGGATCGGATATGACTTTTCAGGGAGCTTGTTGCTCAAAAACTCTTTTTTTAAGAATTTATGAAATTGCCAATTTCCCAAATAGATTGTAAGAAGGAGCGATAAAAAAGAGTTCTAAGAAAAAAATGGATTTTTGACGCAATATTTCTTAGAGTAGGTAATATTTAAAGTGATATTTTTTTAACGTTGTTGAGTGTAATTAATTGATTGTGTTCAGGTGAAAAAGCATAGGCATAGTTTTCATTCGGCTTTGTTTTGAATTTGTATTGTAGTTTTAATATTTGTTATAATTACGGATAAATACTTTGTTGGGAGGTTTTTATGGCTGAAGGAAAATTTGAAAGAAAGAAGCCACATGTAAATGTGGGAACAATAGGACATGTTGATCATGGAAAAACAACTTTAACTTCTGCTATTACTAAGGTTTTGTCAAAGAAAGGTTATGCTAAGGAAAAGAATTATGAGGATATCGATAATGCACCTGAAGAAAAGGCAAGAGGTATAACTATACAGATTCAGCATATAGAATATGAAAGTGATAAAAGGCACTATGCACATATTGACTGTCCAGGACATGCAGACTACGTTAAGAATATGGTTACTGGTGCTGCACAGATGGATGGGGCTATACTAGTAGTAGCTGCAAATGATGGAGTTATGCCTCAAACAAGAGAGCATGTTCTACTCTCAAGGCAAGTAGGTGTTCCTTATATTGTTGTGTTTTTGAATAAAATTGATATGGTTGATGATCCTGAAATTATTGATATCGTAGAGGAGGATGTAAGAGATCTACTTAAAAAGTATGGTTATCCTGGTGATAAAGTCCCGGTTATAAGGGGATCTGCTTATAAAGCTATGACTAATCCTGATCCAGAAACAGATGGTAAATGTATTATAGAACTAATAGAAGCTCTTGACAATTATGTACCAGAGCCAGTTAGAGAAATAGATAAACCCTTCCTTATGCCAATAGAGGATATATTTTCTATTTCTGGTAGAGGTACCGTCGTTACAGGTAGGGTTGAAAGAGGTAAGATTACACCAGGTGAAGAAGTAGAGATAGTAGGACTTTCTTATGAAGTAAAGAAGACAGTTGTTACTTCGATAGAGATGTTCAGAAAAGAGTTAGATTCTGCTATAGCTGGAGATAATGCTGGATTATTGTTAAGAGGTATCGGCAAAGATGAGGTATGGAGAGGACAGGTTGTTTGTAAACCTGGTTCTGTAACACCTCATAAGAAATTTAAAGCAGAAATATATGTTCTTAAGAAAGAAGAAGGAGGAAGACATACACCTTTCTTTGCTGGATATAGGCCTCAATTCTTCTTTAGAACAGCTGATGTTACAGGTACTGTTGTAAAGATACCTGGTGAGATGGTTATGCCTGGTGATAATGTGAATGTAGAGGTTGAACTTATATATCCGGTAGCAATGGAGAAGGGGCTTAGGTTTGCTATAAGAGAAGGTGGAAAAACTGTTGGTGCTGGTGTTGTAACGGAAATAATTGAGTAATTTTGGTGAACCTATGACTACCAGAATAAGAGTTAAATTGAAATCATATGATGCTGAGGTTATAGATAAAACTGCAAAGGATATATGCAATGTTGTAAAAAATGTTGGGGTTAAAGTTGTTGGCCCCATACCTTTACCTACTAAAATAAAAAGATATACTGTTCTTAGGTCTCCGCATGTAGATAAAGATTCTAGAGAACATTTTGAGTATAGGTTACATAGGAGATTGATCGATATACTTGAACCTTCCCAAGAGGTTATAGACGCTTTATTGAGATTAGAGATACTTCCTTCTGTCGACGTTGAGATAAAACAAGATTAGTATAAAGGGATTTATAATCCCTTATCGTTTGGAGGATTTATGGGTAAAGCTTTCACAGGTAGGGGTCTAATCGGTCAAAAGGTAGGAATGACACAAGTTTTTGTGGGAGAGAATGTTGTTCCAGTTACGGTTATAAAGGTTGGACCTTGTACTATTACTGGTTTAAGAACGCAAGATAAGGATGGATATAACGCAATACAGTTAGGGTTTGGTTTGGTAAAACATAAGACTAGAGATAAGGAAAATAAAGATAAGTACAAAGTGGTTTATAAACCTGCTATAATTAAGGAATTTAGAGTTGAAGACATATCAAATTTCAAGGAAGGTGACGTTATAGATGTTTCTTACTTTGAAGGGGTCAAGTTTGTTGATGTTACTGGATATTCGAAAGGTAGGGGATTTCAAGGTGTAATGAAAAGATGGGGATTTTCTGGTGCTCCAGATTCGCATGGCCAATCTGTTTTTCATAGGAGACCAGGTTCTATAGGGCAACATACATTCCCTGCAAAAGTGTGGAAAGGTAAAAAAATGGCGGGTAGGATGGGAAATAAGAGAGTTACGGTACAAAACCTAGAAGTCATTGATATAGATAAGGAAAAGAGCCTTATGATTGTAAAGGGAGCGGTGCCAGGATATAACCAAGGGTATGTATTAGTCAGGGAAGCTATAAAGAGGCATTGATCTAAAGATTGGAAAACATGAAATTTAGTAGAGGGTTCTCTTCGTTAAGAGGTAGTAAATTGCTTTAGGAGGGATGGCCGAGCGGACGAAGGCAGCAGTCTTGAAAACTGCAGTACCCTTCACCAGGGTACCGGGGGTTCGAATCCCTCTCCCTCCGAGTAAGTTTTATTGGATCTTGTTAGAAGAACTCCATAACTACACCTAGGCTAGGTTTGTCTCTATGTTTTTTGCTTTTCAATAAGTATAATATTCTCGTTTCTGTAAAAGGTTCACTTTCTTTATATTTTCTAAAGCTTTTTGGTCCTAGTATCTTAGTCATTACAAAATCGGAGGTTTTTCTCATCAATGTATAACCTCTGCCTCTGAATGACATGTAATTTGATAGCCTTGAATCAGATAATATAACTGCATTCTCTAGAGAGTTTGAAATAGAGTATATATCAGCTAACCCTATACAGTCGCTTATTGTTATCTCTAATGTATCTCTGTCTAAGGTAAAAATCATTTTTATTTTCACAATAAATTTGTTTAGTAATGTGTTTATTTCTATTATGTTGTCTATTATTTCAGATGATGCGATTATAATATCATCTCTTACTTTTCTAGGTATTGAAAATTCATTTGCAAATGATATGATCTTGTCGATGGATAGCTCAGAAATATATTTTATATTTTCTTCTATTTTAGATTCTTCAATTACTGCATTTTGTCCTATTTGAAGTGGAGTTACTTTTGTAGGAACGACTTCTTTGGTTGCTAAACTAGATATTATGTTATTTAAAAAGTAAAATTCGTAAGAAAAGTTATTTTCTTTTTTCAATTTGTAAACTCCTGAAACGAAGATTAGTATATTTTTTTTCTTGGATGAAAAATAATTCTTCACAACAGGTATGATCTCAGTAGAATCTGTTATCACGACACTACTATTGAAAGATGATATATCATTCAAATCTGAATTAATTGTGAAGTTACTAGGTGCTATCTTCTCGAAATACTTTTGAAATATTCTATTATTACTTAAAACTATTACTTGCATCACATCAAATAATATACTTCATGTATTTCCTTTTAGTCTTTTTGATTTTACCATTGTATACGGCTATTTCTGGTGGTAGTTTTCTGAGATTATAGTGCGAAGCCATTACAAATCCATATGCTCCTGTGTCGAATATTCCTATTATGTCGCCGTTTTCTGGTTTAGGTAATTTTCTGGGAGCTATTCCTTCATTGTTTCTTGTAAATATGTCTCCGCTTTCGCAGACATTTCCAGCTATTACTTGATCCTCAAATTCATTAGAATTTAGCTTTGATATGTTGATTATTTCGTGGTAGCTTCCATACATTACTGGCCTCACTAAATGGTTGAATCCTGTATTAATTATAACAAAATTATATTCAGGAGTCTTCTTTATTTCTACTACTTTTGCTATCAAGACACCGCTTTCTGCAACCAAATATCTTCCAGGTTCTATCAACAATTTTACATTCCTTTTTTCTTTATCTGAGAAATAATCCATCAACTTTGATATTTCTTGGCCAAAAGATTTTAAATCAAATTGGGTTTCGTTTTCTTTGTAGGGTATTCCTATTCCCCCACCTATGTCTATAAACTCTACATCTTCAAACATTAGAGAAATATCGAGTGCTTTCTTTATTGCTTCTATGTAAATTCTATAGTCTAATATACCCGAACCTATATGAAAATGGATTCCTGATATTATAAGATCAAACCTTTTTGAAATATTTTTTACATCTTCTAAGTATGATTCGTATATTCCAAATTTACTTTGAGGTCCACCTGTTATGACATGATCGTGATGTCCTGCACCATAGTTTGGATTTATTCTTATACTTATTCTACTTCCAGGAAATTTCATACCTACTCTGGTTAAAAGATCTATAGATCCTACATTTGGCATTATTTTGTTTCTAACGCAGAACTCTATGTCTTCATCTGAAATTCCTATGCCGGTGAAAAGAATATCTTCCTTTTTAAAGCCTAAGTTAATTGCATATTTTATTTCGCCGACTGATATGGTATCTATTCCTCCTCCTAATTTTCTTATAAGTTTTAGTACTTCTATGTTAAAGTTTGATTTCATTGCGAAGAGTATCTTCTTGTTGTTATACGGTATTGAATTGGAAAGCTCTTTAAAATTTTCTTCTATCTTTTCAAGATTATAAACGTACAGAGGTGTTCCAAATTTTTCTGCGATAGAGATTAGGTTTATATTTTTAAAGTTTTCGAGTTTTTTTAGATTCATATGTTTATATTGAAAGGATTCTTATGAGGTTATATATAGCTTCGTCGAAATCTTTCTTTTTTTCGAAAGCATCTTCAAGGGGAAGCGATACGAGCTCATCTGAAACTATTCCTACCATTTTATCGGTTTCTCCTCTTATTAGGAGTTCAACAGCATATGCTCCCATTCTTGAGGCATATATTCTATCAAGTGCTGTTGGTGATCCACCTCTTTGTAAGTGTCCTAGTATTGTAACTCTTGTCTCGAAGCCTGTTTTACCTTCGATGTAACCAGCTAAATGAAGAATGTCCATAGAAATTTTGGCCCCTTCTGAAACCACTATGATACTACTGGTTTTACCTCTTTTCCTACCTTGAAGGATCCTTTCTATTGTTTCTTCTAAAGTTATATCTATTTCTGGTATTAGTACATCTTCCGCTCCAGAGGCTAATCCAACTGCGTTTGCAATGTACCCTGCATTCCTACCCATAACCTCAACTATGAATAGTCTTTCATGGGATGTTGCAGTATCCCTTATTTTATCAATTGCATCCATAGCAACATTTATAGCTGTATCGTATCCGATTGTATAGTCTGTTCCTTTTATATCGTTGTCGATGGTTCCAGGGACTCCTATTACTTTTATTCCAAAATCTTTGAATAATTCATGTGCTCCCCTAAATGAACCATCACCGCCTATAACTACAAGTGCGTCTATGTTGAATTTGTCTAGATTTTCTACTGCTTTTTTTCTAACTTGGTACTGTTTAAATTCGGGTAGCCTTGCTGTAAATAGTATCGTTCCACCTCTATTTATTATTCCACCTACTGAAGATTCATTCATTTCAAATATTTCTCCATTTACAAGGCCTTTGTATCCTCTATAAACTCCGAAAACCTTTATACCATTATATATTGCGTATCTTACGACAGCTCTTATGCACGGATTCATTCCAGCAGAGTCTCCACCACTTGTCAAAACAGCTAAACTCTTTATACCCATATACCAACCTCTCTAGACCAAAATTATAACTAAGGATATATTTATTTTTAAAATTACTTTAATACAATTCCGGCCAGAGGTTTTGCCAAAAATCTAATTTTCTAGGTTTCTTCCTCTCTCATGTACTTCTGAAGTTTATTTAGATAATTTCTTTTATATTATTTCTGATTTCCTAACTTCTTGAAAAAGGAATATATAAGTACCATTAGCAAAGACAGGTTTCTAATCTCTTTCACATTTCTCCATGGTATAGTTAATAATATTGCCAAATAGAAAAATAATGTTTTTGAAATACTTTCATTTAAGCCAGGTTATTTTATGGTATTTTTTTTCTATAACTTCTTAATAATGTTAGCTTTTTAATAGTATTTGGGAAAATGCTCCTTAAAACTTGAAATTCTATAAGATATGTAGTATTATATTTTTATAGCAAGGAGGGTGATATGAAGTTTATTCTATATTTTCTGGTTGTACTTTTAGCTATAGGTAATTTTTCATTGGCTCAAGAAGTGGGTACTCAAAATGAGCAAGATCAATCTTCTCAATCTAGTAGTGATTTGGGATTTGGTTTTGGATTTTCATTTGGTACTGTTGTTATAAATGGTGTTACTTATTTTCAAGTTAAGGGACAACCAGATCTTTCTTTTGGTAAGTTTGGTATTGGGTTGGATATAAACTTTGAATTTGATGGTAACTGGAATTTGAGACTTACTGAGTGGAACTCTTGGCAAGCTATACTTTCGAAAATAAAGTATCTAAGATGGGGAACGAAAGGAGATAAACCAGTTTTTTTTAAAATTGGTCAGATAGAAGATGCTACGCTTGGACATGGTTTCATAATGTATAACTATGCTAATAATATGAATTATCCTAATGTCAAGAAATTTGGGATTGCCTTTGACTTAGATTTAGATTATGGAGGATTTGAAAGTTTTGTGGATAACATTTTTGATTTTGATATAATAGGTTTAAGAGGATTTGCTAGACCTCTATTTGGTTCAGGGGTATTTTTGCTCGATTCATTGGAGATTGGTGTTACATTTGTTGCGGATTTAGATCCATTAAATCCTATACCTCCTACAAATGCTCCTTACCAATTCTCTGATTCTGATTCTACGAATAGAATATTTGTTTTGGGGGCTGATTTAGAATTGCCTATTGTAAAACTTGATCCTGTATTTAACTTGGTATGGTACTCTGATTTTGCTAGTATATTAGGTAAAGGTACTGGTGAAGCAACAGGTTTCTACGGTAGTATTTTGTCTTTTCTGCCCTACAAGTTCGAGGTTAGGTATTTACAGCCAAAGTTTTCTCCTTCATTCTTCGATAAGTTATATGATGCAGAAAGGTATGTTGTAGTAGGAAATAGCTATATATCTAAGTACGATATGCTTGACAATGTAACCAATTCTTATTTTGGTTGGTTTTTCTACTCTGGGATTAGTTTTGAAAAGACTATTAGTTTCATAGTAAACTTGGAGGATTCTTTTGATGATACCACGTATCCAACTATGAGAATAAATTTTAACTTGGATAGAAGCTTGACTAAGATTGTTGGTTTTGAATTTACATATGAAAGAAAGAATATAAAAGAATTTAAAGATGTGTATACAACGGAATCTACTGATTCAGTTATCCTTTCAAAGATTTCTTATAAGGTTTCTGACATGGTTGTTATTGTTTTAAGTTATAGAAGGACTTTTGATTGGTTTGAAGAAGGTGGACAAAAGGTACTTAAGCCTTTAGAGAGTACATC
>JBKBIJ010000027.1:0-15099 GCA_046299455.1 Brevinematia bacterium
GGATAATGGGAGGTAGGTATAGGATAGAGCGAGTATTTGGGGGTATAGGGGGGTATATAGTAATTATTTGAGGGTGAGGAGTATGGGGGTAATAAAGGTTATGGCTATATTGTAGAATGTTGCATATTTACTGAGAGTGTTTTTTATACCTACTCTTGTAATGGTGTTTATAGGTTTTTGACACGGATTCTGCTTTAAATTTGACATTGGTGAATACTATGATCATAATTATATATGATCATATGATTATATGATCATAAAAATATATGTTAAGGAGGTCAAAGAATGTTAGATATTTCTGATCTGGAAGCAAGGTTTTTTATGGCGCTTGGGCATCCTAACCGTATAAAGATAGTTGAAGTTATTTTGAAAAAAGGTAGTAGGTGCAATTGTGAACTTGTGACAGATACTGGATTTAAGCAATCTAATTTGTCTAGGCATATTAAAGAACTGATTAATGCTGGAGTACTAAGGTTTAGAAGGGAAGGGAACAAAGTCAGATATGAAATTGCAGATAAGCGTATTCAGAAAGTTATAGAATTAGTTGAATCAATCGTAAAGAGTAATGTTTTTAAGATAGTTTAAGGGGGTATTTATGCCGGAGATTATTAAGGAACTGTTTTTAGCAGGCATTTACGCATTAAATGATTACATTGTTGCTCATGTAGTTACATGTCTAATTCCTGCATTTTTGTTAGCAGGAGCGATGGTTACATTTGTAAACAAGCAAGTCATATTATCGTATTTTGGTGAGAAAATAGGTAAGTTTAAATCTTTTTCTCTTGCTAGTGTATCAAGTTTTTTTGTTGCTGCTTGTTCGTGCACGATTATACCTGTAGCTTCTGGGCTCTATTTTAGTGGGGCAGGAATAGGTGTATCTTTCATTATACTTTGGATGGCTCCAGCAGCTAATGTTCTAGCTCTTACATATACAGGTAGTATCTTGGGATCTTCGATTGTCATTGCTAGGTTAATTTCAGCGTTAGCAATTGCATTCGTCGTTGGGTGGGTTATGACATTGTTCTTTGGTAGAGAAAACGTCAAAGATATTTATCCAGAGCAAATTGGAGGAAACCAAAAAATTATCGATAACAAAGAATTGATATTTATCCTACTAATCTTACTATCTTTACTCTTACCAAACTATCTTGGGAGAGTTTATTGGGTTAAAGTTAGTATATGGATAAGTTTAACTCTGATTGTGTTAGCTTATGCTTTTATATTCCTTACAAAAGAAAAAATAAAAGATTGGCTTATTGAAAGCTGGTGGTTTGTCAAAATGATATTTCCTTTACTATTACTAGGTATATTCATCGTTGGTATAATCGGTAAAATAGTTCCAGAAGATTTCATAAGAAAGTATCTAGGGGATAACAGTTTGCTATCATCATTTCTATCAACACTCATAGGAGCGGTTAGTTATTTCTCAACTATGACTGAATCTCCGTTTGTTGATACACTCATGAAATCAGGTATGGCCAAAGGGCCGGGACTTGCATTGCTACTAACAGGTCCTGGTGTAAGTTTACCTAACTTTATTGTTATATCTAGAGTGTTTGGAATCAAAAAAGCTCTTGTTTACATCTTAACTATTATAATTTCAGGAACCCTAGTGGGTTGGATTTTTGGGAATTTTGTGTTTTAAGGAGGAGTATATGAGAATAATAATTGCTGGACCTAGTTGCCCAAAATGTTTAGCAACAGAAAGAAATGTTATTGAAGCTTGTAAACAACTCAATATCAATCCAAGCATAGAAAAAGTTTCCGATGTAAAAGAAATGATTAAGTTAGGTATAATGATTACTCCTACAATCATGATTGATGGTAAAGTTGTCTCAGCAGGTAAAGTCCCAACAGTAGAAGAGATCAAAAAATTCATTTCTGGTAAACAATAAATTTTAACTATCGAATGAAAAATAAGGCTTCGTCAAAAATATGATTACACTATTTTTCGAACACCCTTAAATAGAATGGTAATATTTCTGAATTTTCCAACTTACCTGATGCTTGTTTAAGGATATCGATCTTGCGTAAATCATAATGAATCCCAGGAAAACATCTACCAAACTACCAAATCCTAAGTTTAAAATTTAACCTCAAAGTGCTTAAGAGTGATATTTTTAAAAACATCATAAGAGGATAGTAGAGTAATCCTACCAAAAAATATAACCATGTTCTGGCGTAACCTTTAAAGACATTCTTTAAGGGTAGATAAGAATAATACATTGGGATTTTAGGAGAAGATTTATAAGCTCTTTCCTAAAAGTGCAATAATGAGTTATTCAAGAACCTCTAATTACCAGAGAGATAAAATGATAAAATTGAGTTTTTGCATAAGGGTAAAAGTATCTTTTGATTCTAGAGTAGATAAGCTTTAGGAGAATATTTTTTAAGAACTTTATCAAGCATAGTGGATTAGTCATACTTAGAGAAAAAAGTGTATGTATATTTTTGACAAGTTCTTAGAACAGACCAAAAGTAAGTAAGAAGGTAAAAGTATTTTCATCAGCAAACCATACTTGTAGGAAGGTACGGAAAAAGAGAAAGAAGGATGATGTGATATTCGGAATAATAAGAAAGCCTAATATAACTTAGGTAATAACAGAGTTATTTTGAAATATTATATTTTTCTCTTCCAAAATGGTGTTAATGTTCTATATAAAAATTATCTTGGTTATTTTGGTGATAATATTATCACATAACTATTCTTATGGTACATCAATTTTCTTTAAAAACCATAATGCTGTATTTGGAAAAAGAGATAGATTTACATTAATCTTGAGAACTGAATTGTACGAAAAATATTCGATAAATATGACCAACTATAATATACTGGATATTTCCATCGCGGGTAGTTATAATCCGAATAATTTCGTTGAGGTAAGTTTCAGAATACCGTATCTGAAGATATTGCAAGCAAATGACAATGGAATACTAAGTGATATAACCTTATCCTCAAAATTCCTTATTGCAAAGGAAATCTTCTCGATTTTCGATGATTTCTTACTACAAGATGCAATAGTAATAAATGTCTCACTAGCAACTGGTGTAAAGAAAGAAGATAGTTATAGGAATATAAATTTTGAAAAAGGTTTATACTTCCCCTTATCTTCTGGTTACACAGACATAGAACTTGGAAACGTGGTTTCACTAATAGGAACTTTCTTCGGTTTATCTTTTTACTCTTCATTTTTGTCTATTTCATCGAAAACAGAACCACTACTGGCTTTTAATACAGAAAACGATAACTTTTTACTAGGCACTACACTTGAACTATTCATTATCTATTATAAGAATCTTACTATGAAGTTATTCTTTGAAAGCACTTTATATGTACCAATTTCCGACAAATCGAAATACCTCAATACATGGTTTAACGGCTTAGGGATGTGGTACAAACTGTTTGAGAGAATTATCATTTCATTTGGATATTACAAAAACTTTTTAGATCCAGTAGATCTTGAAAAATATCACAGTAGTGCAATTTCCTTTTACATAGGAATTAGGTTTTAAGTTATAAAATCTTTTATCGCTGAGACAATACTTTCTATTGGAGCTTTTCTATTAAGGGTATATATATGAATTTTCTTAAAACCATTTTCAAATAAATCTCTTATTTGAGAGACTGCTATCTCTATACCTAAAACTTCCTCATCTTTTGTACCAACAACTTGGCTGAATTTATAAACGAACTGTTCTGGTATAGTCGCACCTACAGAAGTTGCAAATGAGTATATTTGGTTAAAATTAGTTATAGGCATGATGCCCGGTACTATTGGCTTATTTATACCCTTTCTCACACAAATATTTACGAACTCATAGTAGTAACGATTATCAAAAAACATTTGGGTTATAGCAAAATCACCTCCTTCATCAAATTTCATTTTTAGATAATTTACTTCCTCATCAAAGTTTTTGTAACCCGGAAAACCTTCAGGATAAGCACTAACCCCCATACAGAAACTGTCACCAAAATTCTTCTTAATAAACCTTATAAAGGTTAAAGCATCCTTAAAATACGCTTTTGATACATCGAAATTTTTAAACCATTTAGGTACATCTCCTCTCAAAGCAAGTATATTTCTTACCCCTATTTCACTATAATAATTTAGTATTCTTACTATCTCATCAGGAGTATGAGTAAGTGATGTAAGATGTGGCATTACAGGAAATGGGAAATTCTCTTTTATAAACTTAACCAGGTTCATAGTTTTATCTTTGGTACTCCCCCCAGCACCATAAGTCACCGATACAAAATTCGGATTAATCTTACTATAAAAACTAAAACCTTTCAAGAATTCATCAAAAGCTACATCATCTTTTGGAGGGAAAAATTCAAAAGATAAAGTAAATCTATTTTCATCAAGTATTTCTTTAATCTTCATAAGAAATTATTCTAACCAAAACAAATCCATTTTATCAATTCAAACGCAATAGTTGTATAAAAAGTATGCTTACACTCTCTCTTTAGATACGTTTAATTAAAGCAAGAAACTAAAAGTCTTACCTAGTCCTAAAAACAAGCATATTAGCTTTATCTTACTAATTCTATTGGACATTAGAACTCATACAAAACATAAGTACATTACCCCTGATGAAATTTTAAAAGTTCTACCTTTAAACTTATCCGTACTAAAAGATTTATTATCTACAAGTAAACTATTACAAAGAACCTAAACCTAATAAACAAAAGAGGAAAAATATTTCAAAAATATTACTTTTACTACTTAAAGATATTCAAAAGTGTAACTAAGAAAGAAGAACAAATTCTTAAAGATACTTTAAAAATATTACAATAAGTTGTAGGGAGAGTAAGCGTTCGATTCTCAATAAGGTATAAAAACAAAAATAGCATAAGAGAATTTGTCCGAATAAGTAAAGGGATTTCAAAAATATCACTTTACCATTTGAATTGCATTCAAAACATAGCTAAGAAGGTTGTGAGCAGGATTTTGAAAAAGAGAATTTCAAAAAATTTGATTTTTGACACACACCTTACCTCTCCTAAGAGTTATGAAAAAGAAATACAATTGAGAAACTTTTAAGATCCACCACTCTAAGAAATAACCTTTGATAGAAATCATGGAACAGAAATATCATAATAAGAGTACCCATCTAAATAGTTTGCAAGGGGAAATAAGAAGTTAAGAGTCAGAAACATCGCAATAAAAGTATCTTTTCAGTGATTTGTAAGTAGGAATAGGTGCTCTAAATTCATAATAAAAATTCTAGAAGAACCGATTCAGAAACTACATTTTTAGAAGTTAAAAAAGAGAGATAGCATATAAGATAATCTATCTTCAATAGGATTTAAGAAGGATAGGAAAGAGATTAAAAAAATTAGATTTTTAATATAGCCTTAACAAAAAAGGAGAAAAAGAAGAAATGAGAGGTTACAAAGAGGTCTAGTAACTAATTGAAGGAAAACTCCCTACGTTAGAAACTATGAAAATCCTAGAGTAGGTGAATAGAAGTTGTTGGAAATGTATAATTCGAATTTTTTATAATGAACCTATATGGTGATACGTGCTATTATTATAATATTGCTTGTATTTTTATTTTCTCCTAATCTATTTTTTGGGCAGGTAACAAACACAAATGAAGGTTTTTTAGATAAGTTTTATGAAAGAGAAGAAGTTGAAAGCAGGGGGTTCTGGGGAATAGTCATCGATATTCTAAATGTAATTGTTGCTGTAGTTATCATTCTAGTAATAGTCTACATTGCATTAAGGTTTCTAAGAAAAGCAATTGGTGCACCTGTTGACGACTTTGGAATAATAGAAATAATGGCATCCAAAGCAATATCTCAAGGTATAGCAATATACATAATAAGAATAGGCAAAGACTATTACGTAATGTCATCAGGAGATAGAGGGCTAAACCTTTTAACTAAAATAGAAGATAAGGAACTTATAAACATACTCAATATTGAAAAAAGTAAACAAGCAAATAATTTAAAAGAAGATTTTATAGATACACTTATGTCACTCTTTAGAGGTAAAACTCAAGATAAACCAGAAAGTAAAATATCAGAAAGTAGAATAGAATTTATAAGAAATCAGAAAAACAGAATGAAGGATCTAGAACAATGAAACTATCTGTAATAATGCCAGTGTTTAACGGAGAAAAATATATAGTGGCTAACACCTTTAGAGTAGAGGAAGTACTAAAATCTTACGTTTCCAGAAAGCTTATAGATGATTACGAGATAATAGTAGTCGATGACGGATCAAACGACAATACTCTAAAATTGCTTAAAGAAAATTTCAAGGATAACCTGAAAGTAATAATCGTTGAAAATGTTTTCAATCAAGGTAAAGGATTTGCCTTCAAAAATGGTTTCTTTAGCTCTTCTGGTGATGTTATAGTAATGATAGATTCAGATCTAGATATACCTCCAGAACAGATAGAAAACTTGATAACTGAATTCAAAAATGGATATGATGTTGTTATAACATCGAAATTCGAAAAAGGATCAAAACTAAGATACCCAATTATTAGAAAAATAACAAGTTTTGCATTTTACATGATTGTGAAGATTCTATTTGGGCTACCTTTTAAAGATACTCAAACAGGATTAAAACTATTTAAGAAAGAAGTCTTAGAAACATGTCTAACCAGAATGGTAGTAAAAAGATTTGCTTTTGACTTAGAACTAATAATAATAGCTTATAGATATAACTTTTCTATAAAGTCAATACCCGTCACAATAGATTACCACAATCTAGGAAATATCAATTTAAAAACAATGATAATGAGTTTTATCGACACCCTTGCTATATTCTATAGATTAAAGGTTATACAATTTTACGATAGACCTGTATTTATATCAAAAGAAAACCTATACAATTTCTACTTTGTTAAGGATTTCGAAACACTTGAAGGCATAAATACTTCAGATAAGAACATATCACAACTTAAAAATAACGATTATATTATACTCAGAAAGTATAACCCAAATAATAACATTGATCTAAAAGTACTTTCTTCAATCATAAGCTCCTATAACATAGACATAATAAATGGTAGCTACTTAATAAAGAATGATAACCTAAAGGAACATATAAAATCTTCAATACTCTGTTCAAGTATAATTCAACCTTTTTTTAGTATAATTTACAGAGTAGTACAACCAGTAGTAATACCAATTCCTCTATCTAACTTTCTTTGTGTTAGTGCTAAAGTATTTAGATACTTATTAAGCAAAAAAACAAACCTAAATAATGAAGAGGAAGTTATTATAAATATCTCTCAAAACTATCATTCTGTGCTATTCATATCAGATTGGAGCACAATATATAGCTTCAAAGATACCAAAATATTTGCAGAGTTTATAAAGAGGATGAAAATACTAATAAAAACAAAAAATATCGGAAATCTATTTTTTATGGGAATTTTAATATCACTGTTATGGTTAAGTGCTATAGCTTTGGTGTTCTACAATGATTTCATTCTTGGGATTCCTTTCATAGTATTTATATTTTCTTACTTGTTATTAAAAATAACAATATCAGGGATAAAACACTTAATCATATTACCAATATACCTCTCTTTTTCTATTCTAACTGGAATAATAGGCATACTATCTCCTCTATTGGTTCTATTTAGGAATAAAATATAGAGGGTTTTATACCTACCTTAGTAAATGTAATTAAAAACATAGTTGCTATTAGAGACTGAAATGATGTATACTTTTAATAAAAGATAAGGTTAAGCTAAGGGGATGTAGCCAAGGGGCCTAAGGCGGCGGTCTGCAAAACCGCTATTCGTCGGTTCAAATCCGACCATCCCCTCTTTATAATGTATTTTCTAAGAAAAGAAGAAGTTTCAAAAAGTACCAACCTTGGACCTTTCATAATCTTTACGGAAAACACATACTACGGAGTGTTTACAAAGAAAAATGGTAAACTAAAAAATATCGGCAATTTAGTTTCGCTACCTACTAGAGTCTTACCTAAAGAATTTAGGAAGAACTTTGATTTTGTTGAAGATGTTGTAAAATTCTTAGTAGCCAAGAAATCTGGAGTACTGTATATAAAAGTTTACTACGAAGGAGAAGAATTAGTATTCGAAGGACTTAAATTCAAAAATCATATTTCAAAATTCAAACTAAAAGGAAACTTCAATAAAACTTTCGAAAACTTTCTGGAATACAACAACAGAAACATGTTGAAGCTAAGTAGCATAATACTAAACATATTGCCAAATGAGGTTCTTAACCTAATCTCAAATCAGAAAATCGTTTACATTGAATTTAATGACTCTGCAGAAAAGATACCTATCGAACTTATTAGAACAAAAAAAGATGTTGTAATAAAGCGAATAATGTCAAGCAACAAACGATACTTCAGCAAAAACTATTTCAAAAATATCGTAATTATTGGTAACAGTTGGGATAACAGATTCAAACACTGTTACTTAGAAGGGGAAAAAGTATTCCAAATAACTAAAAAAAGATTTTCATCAGAATTTATTTGCGATAAGATTTCATTAGAGGAATTCAGCAAATTGGCAATGCAAACAGATTCTATTTTCATATCATCACATTCTAACAATGACGGAATAGATTTAGGTGGATTTCTACTCAATAAAAATACGATAAAGTTAATACCTAAGTTCCCAAAAATGGTATTTCTAAACAACTGTTACTTCGAAGGAATTGAAAATATTATTAGATATATGCTTGTAAATGGCACAATCTCAGTCATATATTCTCCTTTTAGAATACCCGATTCAAAAGAAACTATGTATTTCACCTCAACATTCTTTGATACGTTTTCAAAAAGTTATAACACAGATCTAGCGTTTTTTATAGCTTCAAAAAGCTCAAAAGAAAAAAGATACTACAACCACCTACTCTATAGATTCTGTATATAACTAAACTAACACTACACCCGGCATTTCCGAAAATTATTTGAGAAGATGAGAAAATTCCTAATATTCTCAATGATAATAGCATCCGTAGGTAATCTATTTGGTAATTTGGTAGCAGAATTATCGTTTGAATATGAAACTTTTAGGATACTTCAAGAAATGCCTATAACATTCTTTATCAAAAATGAAGGTATATCAAAAGAAGAATTCTTCATATACGACAATATCTACAAAACATTCTTCTTCGAAATAAGAACAGAGAAAAACGACGAAGTTGAGCTGTCATACGAATTTCTTGTAAAACATAACTTCTCAGATTCTGATGTTTCTAAAAGGTCCGTATCACTACTTCCAAATCAAGCTTTCTCAGTAAAAATAGATATATCAAAGATATTTGACATATCAAAGCCTGGAATATACTACATAAGAGGTATATTTTCGCCAGATGGGATGGCTGATAAGAGAGATGGTTTCTTCACTAGTTACTACAAAATCGTAATAAAACCCCCTAAAAAAGTTGAACAGGTTGTATCTCAAATCGATGAAGAATACATAAGGTTACAAAAAGAACTTTATAACATACCACCATATGAAGTTGTAAAGCGAATGCTTGATGCAAGGTATAGAAAAGATGCCAAAGAGTTTGTAATATACTTTGACTTTGAAAAATTAATAAATATATTCCCAAGTTTCTCAAAAAGATACCAAGAGAGCAAAACCTCATTGGATAAGAAAAAAGTAATAGAAAAATTCAAAGAATACTTAACAAGCTATTGGGAGGATACTATTATAGGTTTCTCGATACAACGAACAGAAATAGAAGGAGACAAATCAACAGTAACTGCAGACGTAGAATATAAACTTAGAAACACATCATATAAATTGAGATATCTCTATCAGCTCTATAGAACTTATGACAACAGATGGCTCATTTACTCCTACGAGGTTATCAATTTAAAATAACCTCTATTCCTCATCCAGCGCTAACTTTTCAATTTCATCAAAGTAATAAACACTCTCAACATCCATAATCATATATACAAAATATTCATCTAATTTTGCTTCTAAATGCAGATCACGACTAATATACGTTGTAAAGACATATCCCAAAATACCTACCAATATTGCTAACAAAATTATACCAAAAACCAAAGATTTTCTTACCCTAAGTAAAAACAAATTTAGAGAAAACCTTGCTTTCTCAGTATAAGTTATACTGAGAGACTTAGATATAGATTTACTAAGTACTCTAATTTCATCTATACCTTTTTTAAACATAGATATTTTCGAGAAGTAAGAACCACAACTTTTACATGAAGAAATATGATTCAAAATAGAAACATCTAAAGGTTCACCTCTAAAAACATGTTCATCTATTTTGTTTAAAATTCTTTTATGGATCATAATCACCCCTCTGTAAAAAATTATTTTCATAAATAAGCAATTTCCTTAACTTGTTTCTTGCCCTAAAAAGTCTTACTTTACAATTTGTCTCGGAAATACCTAAAATATCAGATATCTCTTTCAAACTTTTTCCTTCAATATAAAAAAGTATAACTATATCTCTATATCTATTTGGCAATTTATTGATAATACTCAAAGCAAAATTAAAATTTTCTTCATCCACTTTCCTTTCTTGATCAACGATATCTTCTTTGAGTTCTAATGTAGCTTTTTTGTTTTTTTTAACAAAACTTTTATACTTCCTTAAAATATTTTTGGCTATACTGAAAACCCAACTTCTAACCTTTTCTCTATTCCTTAACGTATTTCTGTACTTCCAGACTAAAACAAAAACTTCGTTAACAAGGTCTTCAACATCTTGAAAAGAAACCTTATTTGACAAAAAATAACTAATTATTATACCCCTCATATTACTAAAAATCTCAGAGTAATCTTTTTCATCCATAAAATATTATGCACCATCAAAAATATGATAATAATCTCAGCAAAAAAGTTACTAATTATTCAAATATTCATAGTACACTTTCTTTAATAATTAAAGAATACCCATCACTTAAGTAACACTTTACTAACTTTCAAACTCTTCTTTTATCCTCTCTCTAATATCATTTTTGTAGTACTTTGATACTAATGCTTTAGTTATGCTTGTTAAGTCTTCTTGGGGGAACATTGAAAGTAAATTCCAACCTATTTCAAGGCTTTCCTCGATGGTTCTTCTTTCAGTGAATTTTTGTCCGACTAATTTTTGTTCAAAGAGGTTGCCAAACTTTAGAATAAGTTTTTCTTTAGGACCTAATTCTTCTTCTCCTACTATCGAAGCAATATTTCTAACTTCTTTCACTCTAGCATACAAAGCATACAATTCGTTTGATACGCTAGCATGATCATCCCTGGTTTTACCTTCACCTATTCCTTCTTTCATAAGTCTTGAAAGTGATGGCAAAACATCAACTGGTGGGTATATACCTTTGTTGTGTAGCTCTCTTGACAATACGATTTGTCCTTCGGTAATATAACCTGTTAGATCTGGAATTGGATGAGTTATATCATCATTTGGCATTGAAAGTATAGGTATCTGAGTTATTGATCCGTCTGATCCTTTTACTCTTCCAGCTCTTTCATAAATTGTAGCTAAATCACTATACATATACCCTGGAAAACCTTTTCTTGCAGGTATTTCACCTAAAGCAGTAGCTACTTCTCTCAAAGCTTCGGCATAATTTGTCATATCAGTCAGGATAACAACAACGTGCATATTCTTCTCAAAAGCTAAAAACTCAGCAACAGTCAAAGCTACCCTAGGTGTTATCAACCTCTCAATAGATGGATCGTTAGCAAGGTTAAGAAAGAGAACTGTATTATCTATAGCTCCAGTTTCCTCGAATACTTTCTTAAAGAAATAGGCATCATCGTATTTAACTCCCATAGCAGCAAAAACAACTGCAAAATTCTCTTTTGTAGCACCTTTTATTTTAACTTGAGAAGCAATCTGGGCAGCTAACTCGTTATGAGGTAACCCAGCAGCAGAAAATATCGGAAGTTTCTGTCCCCTAACAAGCGAATTCATTAAATCAATCGAAGAAACCCCAGTTTCCGCAAAATCCCTAGGATACTCCCTCATAAAAGGATTGATAGGAAGCCCATTAACGTCCCTTATATCCTCAAAATCAGTACCAACAAATCCATCTATAGGTTCGCCAACACCATTAAATATCCTACCAAGCATTCTCTTCGATACACCTATCCTGAGAGGTGTAGCCTTAAACCTAACTTTCACTCGATCCTTATTCATTCCAAACGTTCCTTCAAAAACCTGTAACGTAACAGCTCTTTCACTAGACTTTAAAACTTTAGCATGTCTTATCTCGCCATTATCAAGTTCAATCTCAGCGATCTCATCATACCCAATGTTTGGTACACCTTCTAAAATCATCAATGGCCCTTTTAGCTCTTTAGCACCTTCAATAACTTTCTCAGGAACAAACAAATCCATAACAATACCTCATTTATTTAGTATATAACAAAAAATTATCTCATTTCAAATATCTATGAGGGTTTGCCAAAATTCCAATTCACTAGATCCTCCCACTCCAAACCCTCTCTCCTTACAACTTATCCAAACAAGCTCTCTTATTATAACGTTTTGTTTTCCATAACTTCTGAAAATAATAGGTTTTTAAAACGATCCCTCTAAAGATTTCCTTATAAATTTAGAACACCTATTCATCTTTACAACTTGTTTAGATAGGTACCCTTAGGAAGCTGTGTTAAGAATCTAATTCCCAAAGTTCCTTTCTCTCACCTATCTTTATTAAAAGTTATTCAGATAACTTCTAGAGGAAGGTATTTTTTAGATCCTTAAACCTTTTTAAGGAGTTATTGAATTCTCTTAGCAATGCAATATTTTTAACACCTTTAGACAAAAAAGAAAAACTCTTAAAAGTATTATTGCATCGATATATTTATTTAATTAGGAAAGGTGAAAACATTTTTTTGAAACAGACTTTTTATGCTTCATAACTTTTATGGGTAAGGTAGTTTTCTTGGAGTGTAGTTGTTTTTAGAAAGTTATCCAACATCTAAGCAATACTCTTAAGCACTTTTAAGCTGGAAAGTAGTACTTTTGAAACATCATTACTATATAGTAGTTTCACATTTGGTAGTAGTTAGTTACTGTATATAACCTTACCTTTCTAGGAGTATAATTATCCTGTTATGTATCTAGGAGTCAATTTAAACTAATAACGAAACCCAAAAGCAGATTTAATGAATTTCTCTTTAGCACAACAATGTTAGCAAAAGTATGTCAATAATTTTGAGTACTGTAGTTTCTATACCTTAATAGTACCTATTTGGAATACTCTTTATAAAACTTTATAACTCTGTCTACATAATTTTGTGTTTCCTCAATTTCTGGTATACCATTTATTTTGTCAACTCTACTTGGTCCAGCATTATAGGCGGATAATGCTAAAAACAAATTTCCATTATACTTATCCAGCAAAGTTCTCAAATACTTTACACCACCCATTATATTCTGAAACGGGTCGAATATATCCTCAACTCCCATTTCCTTAGCAGTTGAAGGTAAAAGTTGCATAAGTCCCATGGCGTTTTTAGGTGATATTGCTATTGGGTTAAAATTTGATTCTGCTTTGATAACAGCCTTTATTAGCTCTTTTGGGACATTAAACATCAATTCTGCTTTTCGAATTATCTCATCATATTTTGACTCCTCTACTTCTTTACTACTTTGTTTACTCTTACTAATTATATCCTGATATGTTTCTCCTAACTTTGAAACAGTGTTTTCTTTTGAAATCTCGTTTTTTTCATTTTCATAAAACGCTTCTTGTAATATTTCTTGAAACGTTTTAGTATTGGATTGATCTTTACTATTCGTACTAGGATTTAGGTTATAACTATATGTCTTTAAAACCATGCTCACATTCAATGATGAATAAATATTCCCTACCTTATCGTTTATTTCCTTTATTCTCTCATTTATTGCTCTTATTCTTGTGTACACAGAATCTACACCATTTATCATAATTCTAATTTCGTTAGAAAAAATAAAACCTTTACATTTTTACTAGATTATGGCAATAAACTATAAACAGTTTCTCAAATACATCATAATTTATATCATGACTTATCTTTCTTGTACCCTACTTAAAATTAGGTGATTATCTATTACAATGCATTTTTTATATCTTCCTAATAAATCAATTAACTCGTCAAATATATCATTATCTCTCATATTATACCTAATATTCTATTCCTTTTAAATACAAAGAAAATTTACCCTTCGATACCCACCATGACGTTTCAATAATAGTCTCTTGGCATAATTCCAAAAACTTTCAATACCATTTATACCTCCCCATCCCAAACCTTATAGAGTATACTACCTCGTTTACTTTCTTTATTGCTAACCTAAACAGCGTCTCTGCTGTTACATCCAGTACAATTTCTACTCCCACCTTACCTTCACGCTCTAATATACCAAACAACTAAATCTTGTTACCTACTCCACAACCCTTATTCTCCTTCCTTCTAACCCAAAATAAATCTCATATCTCCATTTCTCGATACAAATCTTGACCCTTTCCCTTCAAGTTATCAATATATTGCCTTCCTCAACATATCATATATCTTCATAACCGTAACATAAGCCACATTTAATTGCTTTGATACTTGTAATGCTATAAATAACTTTATCGACATCACTATTTTCCTAAAGACAATTTTAGTCCCTCTAATATGTTTAACTTTCGTATTCCTCATTCCTTCCTACATTGATAGCATTTTATGTTTCGTTGTCTCAATTTTCCTGTGTTCTTACCACACCATATCAGAAGCAGCTGTTAAATTTCTTTAATAGTCCTTTTTCTTGAAGATATTGTATCGTTTTATTTTCGTTAGGTATGATCTTCGAAATTTCAATAATCTCCATATCGATTCTTAACTCATGAATACATTATAATGCAGGTAGATTATTTTACCAAATCGCCTAAAACTAAAAAGATAGGAAACCCAATAAATAAACCATACAAATAATACAAACCGAATAAACGAAAAGAAAAAAGATAAGATATTTAGGGGAAAAATTTTGAGACGAAAACATAAAAACAGATTATATTTTCGAAATACTTTTGTATACCATAAGTTAATAAAGTTAATATGCTTCAAAATTACTGCATTGAAAAATTACAAAAGCTACTGAAATAGATTTTTCATGATAAAAGAGAAACTATAATT
>JBKBIJ010000028.1:0-14852 GCA_046299455.1 Brevinematia bacterium
AAAAGGATATTGTTCCAAAAAATTATTATTCTTAGAAAGTTATTCAATAAGGGAATATGAAATCAACTTTTCTGAATAGGATAGAAATGGACTTAAGGATTGGATTTTTAAAACATACTATCTCTCAGTAAGTTGTAAAGAGGAATAAGTGTTATAAATTTATAGACCTTTTATTGGAATTACTCTAAAAGACTCTTTTCTTAAAAATTGTAAAAAAGTACAAGTTGTCCAAGTAGACTGTAAGTAAGAATGAGAAAAAAGCCATAAGAAATTGGATTTTTAGTATATCTTCTATTCTCTTCAAAGTAATTGATCTTATAACATTTTTATTCCATAAGTTCTAAAGAATGATAGGTTTTGGATTGATTACCTTAGGAGTTTTTGTAAATTTACAATACTCATTTAAGGTAATTTCTTGAAGTAATATAGCTTGTAAGGTCTATTCTTAATAAATTTTAAAATGCTCCTGCAATCTAAGTGCAAAAAAGATTTTGATGTATAATTCTTTAGGATATTTTTTCAAAAAACTACGACTTCTTAACGGGAGAAGTTTTAAAATGAATTAAATTAAAATTGTATCTTTTGAAATTTTATTTACATAGATGATATTTCTTGGTAAAGATCTTTTATAAGTATTACACCTTTACTCTTTGGAAAGTTATAGATTTATGGATAGAAGTTTTGATATAAGATTGACTTTTGTGGTAAATTGATAGAAATAGACTACAAAAATAAGAGAATAATGAAGAAGTTAAATTCTTGTATTGTATTTTGATGTAACATATATATAACCTTCTCATAAGGTATTTCCCTTTTTAGGAAAGAAAATATCATAAATCTTGGATTTTTAAAATAAAAGTTAAGTTTAGTATTTAAAAATTGTTACTTGAAAGTATAGCAAGCGTTATCTATGACAAAGGATGTTTTTATTGAATTTATCCTTGGTTGTGTAGTTATATAATTCTAAATTTGCATAAATTATTTATTAGCCAAAGCTATTTTTTAGGTTAAGTGAATGTTTTTATTTGATATAGATTAAATAAAAATTTTCGAAGCTGTGATGTTGGATTTTTTAAATAAAAGTAGAAAAATAGGTTAATCATTATTAAAATTAGCAAAGGAGGATACTAAGTATGAAGAAAATATTTGCTTTCTGGATAATTGTTCTAGTTGTTATTTCTGGGTGTTCTAATCCACCACAGAACACAAATGGTTCTTTAGATGATTCAGGTAGTACTAATATTGTGTTTGAGCCTTTTCCAAATGAGATGGGATCAGTAGTATCAAATGATGGTAATGTTTATTTTTTTCTTTTTGCTCCGAATGCTAGTAAAGTAAATTTGTCTGGTAGTTTTAACGGATGGAGTAGTACTGCTACACCTATGGCAAAGATTGTAACATCAAACGGAGCGGTTTGGGTTAAATCCTTGCCAATATCAAGTGTCTATGGAAGTCAGTACAAGTATGTGATAAACGGTTCTACTTGGGTTGCTGATCCGTACTCTAAACATATTTCCAGCGATGGGTTTGGTGGGTTTAATTCGGTTGTCAAAACGAATAATACTATTTCTTGGCATCCATTTACACCTCCAGATCCTTCTCAGCTAATAGTGTATGAGTTACATGTTGGAAGCTTTACAGCTAACGATACTTCCGTTTCGTTAGGAAACAGAGGCAAATTTTTAGGAATACTTGAAAAGACTAATTATCTTTTATCTTTGGGCGTTAATGCGATAGAAATAATGCCAATACATGCTCAAGATTTTTATTCAGGTTATACATGGGGATATAATCCTACATTATTTATGGCTATACATTCGGATTATGGTACACCTGATGAGTTTAAAATACTTGTGAACGAATTACATAAAGTAGGAATTGCAGTTATTATTGACGTTGTTTTTAACCATACTGGTAATAATAATAATTACTTGTGGAGTATAGATAAAGTTTACTATTTTGATTTTGATGGTGATGGTGTTGTTGAGTCTTCTCCAGGTGGCGATGACTCAACTCCATGGGGTAATAAATTTGCTCTCTGGAAACCTGTTGCCACTAAATTAGTTTATGATACTCTGGAATATTATATAAAAGAATTTAATGTTGATGGTTTTAGGTTTGATGGGACTTACGCAATGGAAGGTGGTAATCCTTACAAAAACGCAAGACTTTATCTTATAAGCAATGTAATAAATCCATTAAGGCAGAAATATCCTAATAAGATTTGGATTGCAGAACAGTTACCTAATAGTTTTGATTTTAAGGGTACGGGAATAGCACAGTGGGGACAAGTTTTTCATGATAAAATGAAAGCTATGCTTAGGAGAGGAAACTTTGAAGGAGAGCAATATGATAATGTTGGTAGAGTAGGTAGAATGATATACTACGATAGAGATAGTGGGTTTTTTGCATCGCCGTTAGAAGTTGTGAATTATTTTGAGTCTCATGATGAGAATTCCGTTTACACTGAACTTGTAACTTACAGGGGGCTTAGTTTTGATGATGCTACTAATGCTTCAAAGTTAGGGGCTATTGTTTTGTTCACATCCATGGGTATTCCTATGATAATGGCAGGACAGGAATTTGTAAGACCTAGAATAGGTCAAGATACGAGCAAAACAAATGGTGATATTGATTGGTCGTGGCTTGTGACAAACACTAATATTTTTGAATACTATAAAGGTTTGATTGAATTGAGGAAATCACATCCAGCTCTTAGAATAACAGATCCAAATCCTGCTAGTAAAGATTGGTTTAAATGGGGCACTGAGTGGAATAGTACAAACTTTAACTGGTCGAGTAGTAAACATATAGTCTATGCTTTAAATTATAATGGAGGGATACCTGGAGAAACTAATAAATTTGTCGTAGTTGCTAACTTCTCTACAAACCAAGTTACAGTATATCCTTTCTTTGAAACAGGAGATTGGACTATTATTGTTGATCCTACTAACAGCAAGGGAAATACAATAACAAATATTACAAGTACATCAACACCTTGGGTTGTACCACCTGTGAGTGGTTTTATATTTATGAAATAATAGTAACTTTTTTAAGAGTAGTAATACGCTAACGCTTTAGACTACAATTAAGGAATATTAGGCTTTGGTGTTTATGTTAGGGTGTAATAGATTATAAAGAAGAAATATATAGTTTGAGAGTTATCGAAGTATCTCAAAACCTTTTAGGACTTTCTTTCAAAGATGTAACCATGCATCTTTATATTAAGGATGTAAGTTTTTGTTAGCATTTGGAACCTTGTGATAGATAGTGTACTTCTGTCTTGGGTGAATTATAATGTTCAATGAAAGTAGTAAGATGTTTTTCTTTTAGTCCATATACTTTTTAGGGATTCTTGTGTAGCTTTACTGATAATATTTGAAATCTTTTGTAGGTAATTTGATTTAAATGGAGAATCTACTCAGTTGATAATAAATTTTTGCTAATATAAGGTATTTTGTTTAAATGTTTAAATTTTATTACGTCATCTATATCTTTTATCTTTCAAGTTGGATGTTAATTTTAAAATGGATAAAACTTTTATGACTTTTGTATACTTAGAAAGTAGATTGTGGTCATGTTTTTGAAGCAGAGTGTAAGTTGTTGGTGTTTTTAGTATACAAAATAATTGAAAAATTTGAAGATTTTCTTTTATTCTTATTTTGTGATGAGGAACTGATTATGGATTACAAAGTAGAGATAGGTGTCATAGGTGGTAGTGGTTTGTATTCTTTTTCTTCTGCAAAAGTGATTGATGAGGTAGATATTGATACACCGTTTGGTAAACCTTCTGATAATATAACTATTGTAGATGTTGATGGTAGGAAAGTTGCTTTTTTACCTAGGCATGGTAAAGGGCATATTTATCCACCTAATAAAATTCCTATGAAAGCTAATATATGGGCTTTAAAATTTTTAGGTGTTAGAAAGCTTATAGGTGTAAGTGCTGTGGGTAGCCTTAGAGAGGATCTGAAACCTATGGATTTTGTGATACCTGATCAATTAATTGATTTTACTAGATGGAGAGAGCTGACATTTTTCTCAACTGGTTTAGTTGGTCATGTTTCTATGGCAGATCCATTTTGTAATGAGCTTTCAAAACAAATAAAAGAGATTTCTGAGAGATATCTTCCAGAAATTACAGTACATACTGGAAAGACATATATAACTATAGAGGGGCCACAGTTTTCAAGTAGGGCTGAGAGTAATTTGTTTAGACAATGGGGGGCGGATATAATTGGTATGACAGCTTCGGGCGAAGCGAAACTAGCACGGGAAGCTGAAATTTGTTATTCTTTGATATCTATGGTTACCGATTATGATTGTTGGTACGAAGGACATGAAGATGTAAATGCAGAGATGGTCATGGAATATATGAGAAAAAATACTGATAATATTCTTAGGTTATTACCTCTTATAATAAGGAATATTGATATTTCAGTTAAATGTAGTTGTGAGGAAGCGGCAAAGTTTTCAATTGTCACTTCCAGGGAGAAAATCTCCCAGGATATGAAAAGAACTTTATCGATATTTTATGAAAAATATTGGAGTTAAGTGTTATGATTAGGATATTAATTTTAGGAGCACCTGGTGCAGGAAAAGGAACACAAAGTAAATTGATTAGTGAGGCTCTCTCGATTCCCCATATCTCAACTGGTGATATCCTGAGAAATGAAATATCTTCTGGAACACCTTTAGGTAACAAAGTAAAAAACTATGTTGAAAGTGGTCAATTAGTACCTGATGAAATAATAGCTGATGTGCTATTGTCTGAGATATCAAAAGAGAAATACAAAAGTGGTTACATTTTGGATGGGTTTCCAAGAAATATAAATCAAGTGAGAATAATGGAAAATAAAGGTATAATAGTTGATAAAGTGATATTTATAGATACCTCGGATGATGAGATAATGAAAAGGATAACGGGGAGGAGAACGTGCTTGAATTGTGGTAGCGTATTCAATATTTACTATAACCCTCCAAAGGAGGATAATAAGTGTGATAAATGTGGTAGAGAATTAGTGCAGAGAAAAGATGATACAGAAGAAGTTGTCAGAAAAAGGTTAGATACGTTCAAAAGTGAAACATTGCCTGTGGTAGAGTATTATGATAATAAGAAAATTTTGTTTAGAGTTAATGGGAATAAAAATTTTGACGATATAAAGATTGAGATTTTTTCTTTGCTTGGAATTTAGGGAGGGATATGGCTAAGGACGATGTTATAAAGTTTGATGGTGTTGTGGTTAAACAGTTGCCGAATTCTATATTTAAGGTTAGGTTGGATAATGGTAAAGAAGTTATAGCTCATCCATCTGGTAAGATAAGACTAAATTCCATAAGGATAATCGAAGGTGATAAGGTAGTCGTTGAGTTTTCGCCTTACGATCTTACGAAAGGTAGGATAGTATATAGGTATAAATAACTATGATAAAAGAAGGAGAAATAATCTACCTTTACCACTCTGAAAGAGCGAAGTATCCTTTGGTCTATAGACCTTACGAGTTTTTTCAGTGCCATTTAGGTAAAATAGTGTTACCTGAAGTACTTAATTGGGGTGATGTTTTAGAGACTTCTAAAAAGTATAAGTTTTTTGTTTTAAAACCATCGTTAGAAGATCTAGTGCTAAATGTTAAGAGAAAAACTAACATAATGTATCCAAAAGATATTGGGTATATTTTGATGAACTCTACGATAAGGGATGGTAGTACTGTAATAGAGGTAGGGACTGGATCAGGAGCAATGACATCAATATTGGCTATAGTTGTTGGCAGTAATGGTAAAGTCTTTTCGTTCGACAAAAATGAAATACACCTTGAGAATGCTAGAAAAAATGTTGAAAGGTATGGTTTGGCTGATAGGGTTGCTTTTCAAGTTAGAGACGTTTCGTTGGAAGGTTTTGGTGTAGAGAATGCTGACTGTGGAATAATTGATTTACCTGAACCGTGGACAATAATACCTCACGCAAAAAAAGCATTGAAACCAGGATCTTCTATATCGATTGTTGTGCCTACTGTTGAACAAGTTCAGGAAACTTTTAAATCTCTGAAGCAGAATGGTTTTACTAGAATAAAATGTGTTGAAATTCTCGAGAGGGAGATCTACCTAAGAGAAGGGATAACTAGACCAAAGGAAAGAATGGTAGCCCATACAGTATATACCATAATAGCTTACAATACGTGATAGGAGGAGTTATGATAAATTTTACAAAAGCTGAAGCACTAGGAAACGACTATATCTTGATTGACTTTTTCAAGAATAAAGGGTATGATAAATTTTTAGATAAAATGTCAGAAATAAGTCAGGTGTTATCAGATAGACATTTTGGAATAGGAGGGGATGGAGTAATATTGATAATGCCAAATAGTGTAAGCGATTGCGAGATGAGGATATTCAATTCTGACGGTAGTGAAGCAGAGATGTGTGGTAATGGAATAAGACAAGTCGCTAGATATTACTATGAACGTATAGAAAGAAAAAATGAAATACAGATATATACTAAGGCTGGTATTAAGAGAGTAAGTGTATTAGAAAGTAATGAGCTACTTTTTAAAGTAGACATGGGTGAAGCTATACTTGAATCAGGGAAAATACCTATAGATAAATCAATGCTTTCAAAAGATATAGTCATAGATGAAGAATTTGATTTTGGATTCTCTAAGTATAGAATAAATCTTGTATCTATGGGGAATCCCCATTGTGTGATATTCACAGATGATCTTTCGAATTTAAATCTATCAGAGGTGGGACCAAAGATTGAAAATCATCCTTTGTTCCCTAAGAGAACGAATGTTGAATTTGTGAAGGTGATAAATAATAGTGAAATAGCTATGAGGGTATGGGAGAGAGGTAGTGGTGAAACTATGGCTTGTGGTACAGGAGCTTGTGCATCGGTAGTAGCTGCGATGTTAAATAGAGTTACTAGTAGCAAAAGGGTGAAAGTACACTTATTAGGTGGAAACCTGGAAATAGAGATAGGTAGTGACAACCATGTCTACATGATAGGAGGGGCAAACATAGTTTTTGAAGGTAAGTGGGTTAAAGGTTTTTGGTTTTGATGTTTTCGTATTCAAATTTAGCCAGTCCTGCTGCTCCTAGCATACCTGCTGTGTTACCAAACTTAGATAGAACTATTTTGAGGTTCTCTCTGAGAGGAGGCAATACATTATTTTGCGTAATTCTCTTGACAGGCTCTAATAGAAAATCACCAGCCAAAGACACTCCACCACCTATAACTACTATTTCCGGATTTAAAACATTGACTAAAGAAGATATTCCTAGTCCCAAATATAAGAACATGTTTTGTACGAGATCGTTACAAAATTCGTCGCCTTCTTTTGCTAAATTAAAGATGAGTTTAGCATCTATTTTATCGTCAGGATAGTCTTTTAGCTTCGTATCGATATTTCTCTTTTTATAAGATAAGGCATTTTTTATGAGAGCTGTTGCTGACCCGTAAGCTTCCCAGCAACCAAACTTACCGCAATTACACTGTGTCCCATTAGGTACGATAGCAATATGTCCTACTTCACCAGCATAATTATTGAAACCTCTGTAAAGTTTACCATCGATAACTATTCCGCCACCTATACCAGTACCTAATGTTATACCTAAAACATACTTTTTACCTTTAGCAACTCCAAAGGCAATTTCACCTAGAACAAAATTATTAGCATCATTGTCGACAAAAACGTATTTACCGAATTTGTTTCTAATGTATTCTACTATGTTTATATTTTTAGCACCATAAATAGCTGGCATTTCCCTTATAACCCCTTTTTCAAAGTCTACGGGTCCAGGAATACCTATACCGATGGCGTGTACATTATTCTCTTTTAGAAGATTGGATATGATTTTCTCTATGTTTGAGATAACTTTTTCCCAGCCCAAGCTAGCTTCAGTAGGAACTACTAAGCTAGATAAAATTTTACCATCATCGTCTATAACGCCTGCTTTTATATTGGTTCCTCCAAGATCGATGCCTATATACATGGTAAAATCCCCCTAGTATTGGTTAATTCTAAACAATATCTAGTTATAGTTGAAAGATAAGATTTTTTATTTGATGTGTTCAAAAATAAATATTAATACCAAGAATCTAGTTCTTCTTGTATCAAAAATGAATAATAATTTTTCTTTTTTTGATTCAGTTAAGTAGGTCTATTAATTTGAAGAAATACATTTCTTTAGAAGTTATGAAACAGCAGTATCATAGAAAAACTTAACTGAATAGCTTCTAGGAAAGGTAGACAAAAAATAAAACTAGGAAACTAAATTCTTAACACAGGTACCTAAGAGTACCTATGTACCAGGTTGTAATTAAAAATAGGTATCCTAAGCTTACAGAAAACTATTAGTAGAATCAATTCAAAAATTACTACTCTTTAGAGGTTATGAAGAGAGTAATTATTCAGATAAATTGTAATGATGAATAAAAGAAAAAGAGAGATAAGAATTTTAACTTTTGACTGGTATCATCTTTTACGTAGAACTTTTCAATATTCCTTTAATTAGAGGAAGATGGTGTCTCAAAAATGTTACTTTGCTACTTAAAGATCTAAAAAATATTGCTAAAAAGTTCGTTAGCTCATTAGAAAAAGATCCATTACTCTAAGAAAATACCACTCTTATGGAGTTATAGAACAGAAGTTTCTTGATAAGAATGTGTGCTTGAGAATAAGTTGTAAGTAACGAATCTAGATAAAAAGGCCTAAAAAATCGGAATTTTGAAGTACTTTCTTCCTCATCAAACACAACATTACTATAAACCCCTTAATAGTTTATGTAGATTAAATTACCTGGCAAAGTTAATAGTGAAATTGTACAGACAGAAAACTAATGGAAGAATGTATCAGTTTCCAAACATAGATAACATTTGAGTTAGGGGTTATTGTAATCTATAACGAAAAATGAAATTTAATGTACACTATAGATCTAATCTTAGGGAGAAGGTATTTTTAGATTGGGTTTCTATAAAAGTATGTAAAAGAAAAATGAATTATTTCATTTTTAGGAAGAAAATTATTTAGAGTAGAGCTTATTAAACCCTTTCTGGAAGGTTTATATAGTTTTAAACCACTTTAGCCTCAAAATATAAAAGCTTAAGAAAATGCCTAAATTTTAAATTTGTGGAAGAGTAGTAAAAATAAACTACAAAAAAATAGACCTAACGAGGAAATTAGTTAAATTTTTGTAGTACTCTTTCGATTTCTTGAAAAATTATCAAGTTTATGATAATATTTAATTTGGAGGGAATAATGAAGAAACTAACGATAACTGGAGTTGTATTAACCATATATCTTTTAATTTTGTCCTGCGTTGGTTTAGTGTCAAACAAAATAACAGTTCAGATAACCAAAGGTGCAGGTAATAACTATTACGAAATAGAAGTATACTCCAATTCAGCACTATCCATAGACAACACAAATACTTTTGTTTTCTCTTTTCAGGATAGCAAAAATACAATATTAGAAGTAAATACTGGCAGACTGGAAAGCGGTTTTTCTTCTTGGACATCATATAAAGAATATGCTAGAGGAGTATACATAGTTGTTGTTAAGATCGACGGAAATGAGGACAATAGAATTACACCTTCACAAGGAGATATATATTCCTATAAGTATGTTGTAGTTAACGAAGACAATCAAGCAAGTGTATCATTCTCCTCAACAGATAATTGGTACGGCCTATAAAGAGTGAAAATAATAAAATTATTAACTATTACATTTTTGATTTCAAAAGTAATCATATCGAATTCTGAAGTATTAACATTTTTGGTATATAAAAATGGTCTAGAATTTTTGCAAGGTGGAATTATTAGTACAAACAACTCTTTTTCGCTACTGTTTAACAGGAAAAATCAGTTACTTTTCTTTTATTCATTGGATGATAATGTGGCTAAAGTAATGATAGGAGACATGTGGGTAAATTTTGGCAGAGGAGTAATACTAGGTGACAATAAATACCATTATTTTTTAAAGTACCTACATATACTTAAGTATTACACAAATAGTATATTCGAGTTCAATTACCAATATCAGGATAGAAATTTCGATAACGTTATGGATATAAGGAAAGGAATCGGTATGAAGTTAACTACTTTACTAACATCATATGTCTTCTTCTTACCAGAAGGTATAGTATCGTCAAATTCGTTATTTGGGTTAATCGTAGAAAAAGATGGTATGGGAATACTACTAGGGAAATACAGGAATATTTTCTTATCTTTTAACTACAAATCAAAAAACCTTTTTAACTTAGGTATAGTATCAGATCTAGAAATATCTGCTATTGTGACAAGTAATATACTTTTAGGTATGGATTGTTTCCTAGAATGGTACTACAACAAATTTGAATTCTCATCAGAGTTAAGAATACTCCAAGAAAGTTTCTTTTCAGAATTTTCTTCATCATTGTTTTCAAAAAGCTATGCTAGAAAGTTAGTTATAGTATCAGCAAAATTAGATGATAGAAAGACAAAACTTTCCTATATAAACAAAGTTAATATCAAAGAAGAATTAGAAAACGAGTTTTATTTTTCTCTAATAAGATCGGTTTCAGAAAACGTATTTATTGACCTAGAATTACTTAGGGACTTTGATCAGAGAATAATATTTTTATATTTTTACCCTTTCATGAGGGTAAATACAACATCGTTTTTTGTAAAGCCACTCTTAAATATTAACAATTTCGTTATAGAAAGACTAGAAGGAGGATTTTCGTTTGAAGCACAAAGTTTCAAGATCAAACTTATAATCTCATTACCAACATCAGAAAATAATATATATACTTTTGTATCCTCTGAGGTAAGGGATAATTTTGGAGAAAATATAGATGTAAAGGTAAGCAATGGGAATGGTATAACTGGAATTATCAGTATTGTATGTAATACCAAAGACATAAAAGTAGAAATGATAACATCTATTTCCCAAAAAGAAAACTTTAATACTTTCTTGATTTTTTCTTCTAGAATTTAACAGCAAGACTTATAGCAATACTAGGAGAAATAACTGGTGTTACTTTATAATAGATATCTGTCATGACAATATACCTAAACTCTAGTCCTGTCCACAAGTTTTCTAAAAAGTTATACAACACACCTACAACAGGTTCAAAAGATAAACCTATACCAGAACCTGATAAAGAGCCAGTATTGGCATTAAGAATAGAAAAACCGATACCAGTACCAAACCTCAAGATTACTGAATATTTTTTTTCAAAGGAATAAACCAAGAGTTGATAAGATGGTACTAACTTTAATGATATATAAGAAAAATAATTTCTATCAGCTTGAGAAAAGTTGAGAGATAATTCAGGGGAAATACTTATGGAATCTGAAGGTGAAAATTTGGAATAACCTATCTCTACATCTACTCCAGCTGTAACACCAATTCCGATAGAATCAGAAAAGAAAATCATATTTGGACTTATGTAAAATTTAATGTCCTCTTTAGGATAAGAATTAAAGTTAGTAAGTAAAATGCAAAGGACTATAATAATTAGACTAAATAATCTTCTCATATATCCTCCTTGTAAAGAAATAAACGAAGGAACCCACAAAAAAGTGACATACTAAATGACTATTATACCTAGAGCAAACTTGACAATATTAGACATTATTCTAAGGAAAGAAGAAGTTTCTAGAAAATAGTACAGTTGTGGATACAAATCAGAAAAGATAACAAAGTAACCTATTATGAAAACACCATTTATAACGAATATTAAGAAACCAATCATTTTACTGACAATCGGTAAATCAATATCGTTTATTCTATGATATATTCTGTCAATTATGGGATGAAAGATAAAAAAGCTAATTACTGAAGAAATAGTAACTACACCTACGTCTATGATTTCCAGGTACTCCCTTACGATAAACATTTTGAATATTCTGTAAATAATAGTGTTTGTTAGTGTTATAAATAAGATGAACAAAAAGATTCTAAAACTATTTTTGAACCCTAGCTTAATGCCCAAGAATAAGAGAAAAATGTAGGTGATAGCACCAACTATATCGAGTACTTTAGATAACCACATGCGTTTATTTTGAATAAAATCTTTTGTAAGTTTCCAAAATCATTTATCTAATTATTGTTTATGATGGTAAGTCAGAAATGTATCTACAATTTTTTCTTCGGATTTTATAATACATTTTTGGATCTTTGTATTCCCAATCTTTATTAATAGAGGCCTCAATTTTCTGGTAGCCTAACTTTTAATGGCACCAGTAAACTTATATCTTTAATTTTTAAACTGAGTAAAGTTTTATCTATTTAAATAGATAATTTAGTATTATTTGGTAACTAAGAAGTAAATTTTTAACACAGATTTTTTAGCTTTGTTGAAACGATAAAAGTATCTTTTTATAATTTCTTGAAAATAGTGGAGGCATGTATGTGTAATGTAAAAAGAAGTTTTATATTGGTTCTACTATTATTCTTAGTAGTACCTTTTGGTTTCGGGTTATCTAAAGATTACAGTTTATCTGCCACAGGTGGTACAGGAATCATAATATATCCTTCTCTTGATGTTTCAAAATCTTTTGAAATAGGATTAGGTGGACAATGGGTTGTTTTGCCAGACATGGTTTTCTCTCCAAAGTTTAGTTTATCTATCCAGCAATTCAATTTTGGTATTGCATTTGACTATCAAACTAGATTCAATGGTTGGCCCAAGCCACTAATGTTTTCAGCCAAATATGTAATAGTACAAGGCCTTGGAATATATGGTGATTTGCAGTGGAACATAGATCCAAATCGCATAGCTTTTTCTATTATGCTTCTTGGTGGAAATGGACTTTTTGGTTTATCGATAGGAGGTGGATGGGATTTGGTTTTTGGGTTCGGTATTGCACTTAGTCCACATTACGACTGGGATTTAAACACATTCTTTGCAATTCAAAAATCAATATACTCTGATGTACTATTCTTGAAATTAGAGCTAGCTAACTATTCATATAGAACAATATGGAGCCCATTTTTCTCAAGTGAAAATAGAGGTGTGTTTAACATAGGTTTGAACATTGTTCCTGCAAAATGGATAAGCATAGGTATAAATGGGTTAGATATTTTAGACGATAACAGAAGTATTTCAATTTCTCTTAACTTTAGATTCAATCCTTAGGACATACTTTATTGCTTCAAGCATACTTGTAGGATCCGCTACACCTTTGCCTGCTATATCAAAAGCGGTGCCATGATCAGGGCTACATCTGGTAAATGGTAGCCCTATCGTTACATTTATTCCATCTTTAAAGTGCAAAAGCTTGAATCCAATAAGCCCTTGATCGTGATATAACGCTATCAAACAATTTAAGTTTTGCTTTTTGTACTCTAAAAAAGCAGTATCAGGAGGTATGGGCCCAATTACTTCAAAAGTCAATTCACTTATTACTCTCCTTATTATATTTTCCTCGACCCCTATACTACCTTTTTCTCCTGCATGTGGGTTAAGACCACATATCCCAAGTCTAGGCGAATCAATGTCATCTAATTCTTTTACCCAGTTATAAGCATTCAATATCGTCTTCTTTAGGTTTTCATAGGATATATAGTTAAAAACTTCCTTAAGAGGTATATGGTCAGTTAAAAGGACAATTTTCATTTCATTACTGTAAAAAGCCATGTTATAATTATTTACACCAAAAGATTTGGCATAATACTCTGTATGACCACGAAAACCAGGAAATATTCTTGATATTCTTTCTTTAGATACAGGTCCATTAATTATACTAGATATCTTCCTATTCTTTGCTAACTGAATAGACCTATCTATACTTAAAAGTGACAATTTTGCGCATACTTCCTCAGGGATATCTAGATCGTTAATTTCTACTCCTATATCTTCGACACACACATAACCTGGTGTTTTGTTGTCAAAGTGACAAAACTTCACGCCAGAATCTAAGATATCAGCATATAATTCAAAGACTCTTTTACTTCCTATGATGACTATATTCTCCAATATATCTTTTGATATCTTTTCTAAAGACTTTATTATTACCTCAGGACCTATTCCTTTTGGATCACCTATTGTTATACCAATCATTATGCTCCAAGTATAGCTTTTAACCTTTCTAGAACTTTTAGTCTATCAAGTGGTTTCAAAATAAAACCCTTAGCTCCATTCATGATAGCAGTTTTTACTATATCTTCTCTTCCCAAAGCAGTTACCATTATCACCTTAGCATTCTTGTCAAAGGATAAAATTTCTTGAAGAACTTGAAGACCATTGATATCTGGCATCGTTATATCAAGTGTCACGAAATCAACATTTGGATATAGTTCTTTATACATCCTTATTGCATCCTCACCTCTAGGAGCATTACCAACAACCTCAATACCTGCAGACATAAGAATCTGGGTTATCTGTTTCAGGGTAAACGAAGAATCATCTACCACCAAAGCCCTGTACTTACTTCCATCAGGTTTAAGAATATTTATTTGGTCTATCATATTTCCCCCCTAGCAAATATTCTTTACTGCTAAAAATTCATTAGAAAATATTAAACTCTCAGAAATACCTTCTTCAACTAAAGTGTTTCTTATTTTTTCCCTTGCTGCTACAAATCTAAATTCTACACCACTACTCTCCATGAGGTACTTAAACTCCCTTAGTGTGTTTAAATCTAGATTTAGTGTACTTATGCCATTCAAAGAAATTACTACTTTTTTATTCCCTTCTATGACCTTTCTTACTTCCGTAAGAACTTCAGGTTTTAGATATCCTAATATCGTTATTATCATTACATCGTTAACATTTCTAGTGTACAAAGCAAAACTCTTTTCAGGAACTCGGTTTTTGATTTGATCTTTTGATTCATACTCTCTTATATACTTTACCAAAATCTCTGGATC
>JBKBIJ010000029.1:0-14834 GCA_046299455.1 Brevinematia bacterium
CTTGCAACTTGTTCATAAGGGCAATATTATCATGGTATTTCAGTTCCACAATTCCCTAAGAAATGGTTTTTTCCTTGGGGCAGTAGCTTTTTATATAACTTCTAGAGAAAGATAATTCCTTAGAGCTGATTTCACTAGAAGTTTCTGTAAATTTGGGGTACTTAACTTAGAGTATTTTTACATGGTATTTCTTTTCCCTAATTTTTTAAGAATTGTAGTTTCTTGAAGTACTTTGGCGCATAGAATTTGAGGAGGGCTATAAATCAATAAGTTAAAGAAAGTATATTTCTCGACTTTTAGGTTCTCTGATTAACTTCTAAAGTAGAAATGTCAAGGCTTTTCTAGAGATTCTTACATAAAATTATTCGCTGAAATTCTTTCAATCATTTTTTATGAAAGGCAATAATGATATTTGAATAGCTTTGCTAACAGAAAGTTTGTTATTTACTTAGGATTTTGAACATAAGTTTTAAGTTAGGTATGAGTATTGGTGTGAAAGGTATTATTGTCTCGAGATATTTATCTAATAGGAAGAGTGAAAACATTTTTTAGATGGCTTTTATAGGTAGATAAAGTTTAGAATTTCTTTGCTAATATGGAAAGTATGGGTACAGAGTAGATTTTTGAAACATCTTACTTTACCCGAGTATAGTTTTTGAAACCTTTTAAAGGGTGGTAGCTTTACATAGGTTTTTGCTTTTGTTGAAATTAAATTGCAAAAATAAAGTTGCACTTAATAAGGTTATCAAAGGTATGGAAATTTTATTCTAAAATGTCTATGGTGATTTATCTTGAAAAAAACGTTTCTTTACATTTAATCTAAACTTTGAGGTAAGGTTATGGCGGATAAAGTTAAGGTTTTCTGTGCTGATGGTTTTTCAAAGGCAGGATTGGAGATACTGTCTTATTATGAGAATATTTCTGTTACTGTTAGGGAAAAGACTAGCAAAGATGAACTTATTAAGGAAATACCGGAGTATGATGTTTTGATAGTTAGGAGTGCTACTAAGGTTGACAAAGATGTTATCGATGCTGGTAAAAGGTTAAAGATTATAGCCAGAGCTGGAGTTGGATTGGATACGATAGATGTTAATTATGCTACTCAAAAGGGTGTAATTGTTATTAATTCTCCTACTGGTAATGTTGTTTCTACTGCAGAACATACTATAGCTTTGCTTTTCTCTATAGCTAGAAAGATTCCTTTTGCACATATCTCTACGGTAAATGGCGAGTGGGATAGGAAATCATTTAGAGGTGTTGAGTTGTATAGAAAGAAAATAGGTGTTATTGGGCTTGGTAAGATAGGTACGGAGGTTGCTAAAAGGTGTTTGGCTTTGGGTATGCAGGTTTTGGCTTATGATCCTTTTGTTACCGAGGAGAGAGCTGGTAAGTTAGGTATTAAATTGTGTTCCCTTGAGGATATTTATAAAGAATCTGATTTTATAACTTTTCATGTTCCACTTACTGAACAAACAAAAAATATGGTCACTAAGAGAGAAATAGAAATGATGAAACCTAGTGTAAGAATAATAAACTGTGCTAGAGGTGGTATAATAAATGAGCAAGATTTAGCTGATGCTTTGAATTCTGGAAGGATAGCTGGAGCTGCGATTGATGTTTTTTCTAGTGAGCCTCCTGTAGGTAACCCACTAATAGGTGCTAAGAATTGTATTGTTGTGCCACACCTTGGGGCTTCAACTGAAGAGGCCCAAGAAAATGTTTCTATTGAAATTGCAGAGTCTATAGTCAAATTCTTTAAGGATGAAGTTATAATAAACGCTGTGAATATGCCTTCTGTGAGTTTACAGAAATACAAAGATCTTAAAGCATTTATTGATATGGGAGAGATAGTTGGGAAGATCTCTGCGCAGTTGTCTGATGGAGGGGTTTTACAACTAATAGTTTCTTATTCTGGTCACATTGTCGAGGATCCTATTCAGATTGTTACGAGAGCTGTAGCTAAAGGGTTTATGGAGGAAATTGTTGGAAAGGGTATTGTTAATTTTGTTAATTCGCTTATTTACCTTGAGTCTCATGGTATAAGGCTTACTGAAACAAAAGAAGATGAAGCATTTTCAGTTTTCTCAAATTTGGTTAAGGTAGTTTTAGTTACAAAGGCTAAGAGAATAGAAATTTGGTATACTGTTTATCCTAACAATGATGCTAAAATCGTTAGAATAGACAACTACTATCTTGAACTCGATCCCACTGAGAATATGTTGTTCGTTAGGAATTATGACAAACCTGGAGTTGTTGGGTTCTTAGGAATGGTGTTAGGAGACTCTGGAATTAATATAGGTGAAATGAAAGTTACAAGAGCTAAAAGAGGTGATAAAGCCCTTACTGTGATAACATTAGATTCTCCTCCTTCAAAAGAAGTGATAGAAAAGATTTCGTCAAATCCAGATATAATTGAGGTTAGAAAGATAACTATTTAGATGAAGTTATTTATAGTAGAATCACCTGCTAAAGCTAAGACAATAAGGTCATATCTTGGTAAAGATTTCGTTGTTATTGCTACAATGGGGCATATCAAAGATTTACCAAGTAATGAGATGGGTATAGATTTTAGAACATTTGAACCTAAGTATGTGTTCTTACCAGGTAAGAGGAAAATAATTAGTAGTATAATCAATTTATCAAAAAAATCAGATATTGTTTTTTTGGCCTCCGATAGGGATAGGGAAGGTGAGATGATATCGTTTCATGTTAAGGAAGTTATTTCAAGGTATGTGAATCAAATTAAGAGAGTTGAATTTATAGAGGTTACGAAAGATGGTATATTGAGTGCTTTGAGTTCACCTAGGGATATAAATTATGATCTCGTTAATGCTCAAAAGACTAGAAGGTTGCTTGATAGAATTGTTGGGTATGTGCTGTCTCCTGTTTTGTTTAGAAATTTCAGGACCAAGTATAGAGGGTATTCTTTTTCTGCTGGTAGGGTGCAGTCTCCTGCTTTAAGATTAGTGTGTGAGAGAGAAATTGAAATAAGAAACTTTGTTTCCGTACCTTATTATGATGTTTTTATAGAATGTGAGAAAGATAGTAAACAATTTCTTTTGAAGTTAGTTAGTGAACATGTTGATGATAATAAGTTGAAGTTCGGGTTAACTAATAGGATAGATGATAGTAAGTTAGATGAGATAAAAGAAAACCTTAATTTTTCTAATATTAAGGTTTTATATTCAAAATTCTATAGAGATTTTATAAAGCCTCTTCCTCCTTTCAAGACAAGTACTCTTCAGCAAGAAGCATCAGCAAAGTTAGGTTTTTCTCCATCCAAGACAATGAATATAGCTCAGCAGTTGTATGAAGGTATGGATATTGGAGGTGAATTTGTAGGTCTTATAACTTATATGAGGACGGATTCTGTTAGGATATCCGATTATGCTATTAAGAGAGTTAGGGAATTCATAAAAACTAAGTTAGGTGATAATTATTTACCTAAGAATCCTAGAATTTATGATTTTAGTAATGGTAATATCCAAGATGCACATGAGTGTATAAGGCCTACTGATGTTTTTAGAGAACCTATTTCGCTAAAAGATAGAATACCAGAATCTCATTATTTGTTGTATGATCTTATATGGAGGAGGTTTATTGCTAGTCAAATGAAAGATGCAGTTTTGTCCGTTATTGAAGTTTTAGCAAGTGATGGTAGGTATAATTTTGCTGGTGTTTCTAGATCAGTTGTTGAAGAGAATTTTTTGAGATTTTATCCACATAGTGTTCCGGATGAGTTTTTTTTACCACTTCTTGAAGATGGTGAAAAGTTGAATGTAGTTAGGTTGGTCTATAATAAGAAGAGAACGCAGCATCCTCCTAGGTATACTGAAGCAACACTTATAAAGAAGCTGGAGGAGGAGGGGATAGGCAGGCCTTCAACATATGCTACTATAGTGTCTACTCTTCTTACTAGAAAGTATGTTGTTAAGAAAGGTAAATCGCTGGTACCTACAGAGTTAGGGTTTGATGTTTATTATTTTTTAAAGGAGAATTATCCTAATGTTGTTGATCTTAAGCTTACATCTTATATGGAATCTATGCTTGATGAGATAGAGGAGGGTAAAGTTAGGGACTGGAAGGGTATTCTTAAGAGATTAGTTGAGATGATAAATATACCAATTTGACATTTTTTGTGTTTTGTTTTTATAATTTTAGAGGTATATGTGGAGAGATACCCAAGCGGCCAACGGGGGCAGACTGTAAATCTGCTGGCTTTACGCCTTCGGAGGTTCAAATCCTCCTCTCTCCACATGTGGGGAGGTAGCTCAGTCGGTAGAGCGAGGGCCTGAAAAGCCCTGCGTCGGCGGTTCGATTCCGCCCCTTCCCAATAGTTTTAGGGCCTGTAGCTCAGTCGGTTAGAGCAGCTGACTCATAATCAGCGGGTCGCAGGTTCGAGTCCTGCCGGGCCCAACTCCGTAAAGAGGTGCAAATGAAAATCAAAGAGATTACCCCTGAAGAAGTTCTAAACTATACTTCTATACTCCTTGAAGTACAAAATATATATTCCAATATAACAGTTTACAGAGAAAGCTTAAATGAAAAGTTTCAAAGAATAGAAAACTACAAAAGAGATCTAGCTAAGTATCAGAAATTGCTCCAAAAATATGAAAACAAAAAGAAAGAATTGCTTTTACAAAAGGAAATGATAATTGAAAACTTGTCTTCTAACAAAAAGAGGCTCGTTGAGCTAATGAAAAGAGAAGAGGAAATTGCTAGAAACCAAAGGAGTATTGAATCATTTAATATAGAAATTACAACAATAAGGGCAACCATTAGCACTATTTCTGAGGAACTGAGAGATGTTGAGGAGCAGATAAGCGATATAGAAGATAGGTATAAAGAAGCAAAGGAAAAATATGAAAGTCTAAAGATAGAGTTTCAGGCGGATGAAAAAGTCCTTCAAGAAGAAACTAAGGAAGTGGCTAACGAAATAAAAAATCTCGAGAGTATCCAGAAAGAAAAGCTTTCAAAAATTCCACTTCATATAGCACAGCACTTTTCTAATATTCTACAAAAGAAAAAAGGTTTAGCTATAGTATCTGTTGATGTTCTTAGTGATCCTAAAAAGTTTAAAGAGGAGTATCATTACTGCACAGGATGCAATATTGTTTTGCCTTATATCGTAGTTGAGAAAATAAAACTCAAAGCAGATATTGTCCAATGCCCATCATGTTTTAGATACCTATATGATCCCTCTTGGTTCGATGGATCTGAATCAGAGGAATTCTAATAAAGTAATAAGTTTCATTCTAAGTTATGGTTGAATAGTTCGTAAGATTTATCTTTACTTCCTTTTTACCTTGGCTATTGTAGGTATTCTCTGATGCTTTTGTGTTTGTAAATTTTTCTATTATCGATAAAGAAATGTTTATTGAGCTTTCGATTAGTACTTTATTTTCAAATGAGACATTCTTTATTTCAGAAATGATGGATATTATATTGTTTTTTAATTTTTCAATTAATGGTTTGTTTGATGCGAATTCTATTATTCTTGATATTGTTATTTCTTCTGATGATAGGTTTAGTTTATTTGAAACTCTTTTTACTATCTCATTTCTAGCAAATTCGTATTTTTCTATTTCTAAGAATATCTTCTCTTCTTCTGAATTTATCTCTAATATTTTGTCTAATTCTCTGTTGATTAAGCATCTCTTTTTCTCATTTTCTTTTTCGAGAATGGTGGTAAGTAATTTTTCTTCTTTTTCTAGAATGTCGATTAATTCTTTCTCCCACATTTTTACCACCTCTAATGTAAATTTTCGGAGGATTGCAAAGTTGCTAAATTTTAAACATTTTCATGAAATTCCAAAGCTTATAGAATGCTTCTTTTAGTGTGTCCTGGGCTAGTGTTAATATTGGTATTGCAAAAACAATTACAAGTATTAGTCCAACTATTACTTTTGCATCAAAACTTAGGTTGAGTACGTTCATTTGAGGTGCGGTTTTTGCTAATATTCCTACTGTTATATCTATTGCCAATATTACTGCGATTATTGGTAATGATATCTTTATTGCTATTGCAAACATTGCGTTAAATCCGCTTACTATAAATTGAGCCATTGCTTTTATACTGTCTATGTTTAGGTTGTAAAACCATATTTTTTTATAGCTTTCAATAAAAGCCTGAAAGGATAGAAAAGGCCCATTTATTGATATGAAGATTAATGTTGCAAATATTAGCAGTAATGTACCATAGGTGGGAATACTCGTTTCTGATAATGGATCTACTACCTCAACAAATCCTAGACCGAACGAAGTTGAGAATATTTGTGCTGCAAGTTGAAATCCTATGAATATAAGATATACAAAAAATCCTATGAGTAGTCCTACTACTAATTCACCTATAAGTATGAGAGTATATTGACCTAAAGAGGTTGGTATTTTGTATCCAAGTTGATACAATATGGGGAAAGCCATGTAAGATAAAAAAAACGCAAGCACTACTCTTATCCTATTTGGTACATTTACCCCACCAAACAATGGTATTACTGTTAAAATCCCTATTGCTCTTGTAAATGCTATCAGAAAAAACTGGAAATTGTATATTAAAAAGTTTATAGGATCTATTGCCATCTGTATTCTTTTTTACCTCTGTATAGTGAAGCAAAAATATATCCATATATGAATCCACCTATATGGGCAAACCACGCTATACCTAATTGTTGTGAGAACAATGCATTAATAATTTGTCCTACTAGCCATATACCTATAAATACAGATGCAGGTATAGACACCGTTGTTATTATTATGAATACTACTAATGTTATTACATAGTTTCTAGGAAAATATTTTAAATATGCTCCTAATACAGCACTTATTGCTCCACTTGCACCAACTAATGGTATAGCAATATCATTTGTTTGTGAAATTGCTCTCATTCCAAAGTAAGTTTGTTGTCCTAACATTTCTTTCGGATAGAGGACATACATATGAATTAATGCCGAGATGATGGCTGAGGAAAAATAGAATATTATAAATATAACTGTTCCCATCCTTCTCTCTACGTTATTACCAAATATGAAAAAGAACCACATATTACCTAATAAGTGCCATATACCTCCGTGGACGAATGAGTATGTTATCAAGCTTAGGTATGCTTCTAGACCAATCTCATTAGCATTTATAATTTTATAAACGCTTGTTCCCCATTTTTGATAAAACTCATTGATATTGTAAATTAGTGTAGATTGGTAAATAAAAACTAGTACACATGTAACGATTATGAAAGTCATTACTGGTGTAAACAGATTAGATAATTTTTTTTGTTCTTCTCCTTCTAAATCTACGTCAAATAAAGGTAAAAACATCTTACTCTCCTTTCCAAATATAATTAAGTCTATTATAACAAATTTGTTATTTGGATGTAAATATTTTTGAGTAGATTGTTTCGAAAATCCAATTTTCTAAACTTCTTTCCTATCTAGATAAGCTCTCATTATGGTGTTTCCATTATATAATCTTTTAAGAATGATAGTTTCTTAGATTGAGTTTTCTAGAGTTTTCTATAAATTTATAAAACTTATTTACCCTTACGGCTTGTTTAGGAGGTTACTCTTAGAAAACTATGTTAAGAATCTAATTCCCTAAGTCTATTTCTTCTAACTATATCTACCAAAAGTTATTCTGATAACTTCTTTTATGGAGTTTGGGTTAATAGCCTCTAGGGAAAGGTAGTTTTTTGTGGTAGTAGAATTTTTTAAATAGTTATTGAATTTTTTGGGTGATATTTTTTACACCTTTAAAAAGAAAAGTACTTTTTGAAATATCTTCAAGAGAGGTAATTTCTTCGCAAGATGATCATTTTTTTATAGATTATGAAATTTCTTGTATGTACTTCTGAAACACCTTTTCTAAAACGTTATCAAAACTATCCTAAGAGAATAAAAAGAAAAATGATATAACTTTTAAGGAGAAGTAATTTCTTTGAGCAGTGGATCTCTAAGAATTATCTAATTTCTTAGATATTTTTTACGTAAGGTAATATCTTCTAAGAATCCTTATTTATTCATACAGATGTTCTTATCATAGTATTTCTATTAGAACTATAGTTTCTTAGGAGGTATTATTCGTTAGTAGTCTTTTATAGAGTTAAAGGCATCCATTATTCTTTACAATCTGTTTAACACTTACTTTTAGAAGGCTGTGTTGGGAATCTAATCATAAATCTATTTCTTTGGTCTATCTTTACTAAAAAGTTGTTCTGATAAGTTTATGGTATTAATATTTCATAACTTCTAGAGAAAAGTAATTTCTTGGGGAAAGTGGTTTTTTAAAAAGTTATCAAGTTTCTTAGATATATTTTTTATATCCTCCCATTGTTTCTCTTTACAGCTTATTCAGATAATTTAAATTGTAGTATTTTTTCTTCATAACTTCCTAAGAATGGTAGTTTCTTGGAACAATTTCTTTAGGATTTTTCTATAAATTTAGAATACCTATTTCTTCTTAAAACTTTATTCAGACAAATACTTTTATTATGTGTTTATATTCTATAACTTCTAAAGAAAATAGATAAGTATTGTAAACTTTAGGAGTTTCTATAACTTTCTAGAGAAATAATATTTTTGAAAAACTCTTTAATATAGAACTAACGCTATTCACACTGAAAAATAAAGATTACTAATCTTTTTGTTATTTATTAAAAGTTGAATTCCAAACAAGAAAAATACACTGTATATTGTCAAAGGAATACTAAAAAGTTTATGAGTAATATAATAGGGTATTTTCAAACTTTATTGAAGGTAAGGAATGTTCAAATTTAGAATAAAGGGGGTATCCCCCTAAAAATTTATTGATAACCAACCATTGATTGAACCTATGAAGTTATAGCATAAGTTTAGTTCTAGATTTTCAGATAATTCTATTAACACTCCTGCAATTATAGAATTTTCTATTGAGCTAAAGTCACCAAAATTTGTATCTAACTCTAAGTATATTGCTAATGGTAAATTTACTAATTTCGTTAGATACAAAACTGGTGCTATTATTGTACTTAGAGATAATGTTTGGTATAGATTCCCTATGATGTTTGCTTCTATTGAAAATACTTCACTAACAATCGATAGTTCAGTATGGTATTGTAGAGATACATTTAATGGATAAGCTAACTCAATAGCTATAATGTTATATGGTAAAATTCCTAGAGATCCTATATTATATCTAGGCATTACCCATATTCCTTCCCAACTAATTACACTATCTGAGAAAGCTATGGTTGATAAATTTACCCATAAATCAACATTTTTTAGTAACGGTATGCCAACTGGAAGTTCAATTTCCCCTGAGAGTGGATTTGGAGTTATCGAGAATGTAGGTGATATGTTAAAACTAGTAGTTATATCGTTAAATGCACTGAAACATGTACCAAATGAAACACTACTAATGTACAAAAGAAAGATAGGAAGTAAGATTATCTTTTTCATATCCATATCCCTCCGTTATGGATATAATATATTAAAATGTTTTTTAAAATCAAATAATTCTTAAATTTGTTTTTCTAGATCTAGTTTTGAGGGATTCTTTCTAAAAACTATTAAGATGATCTGTCTTATGATACTTCTGTTTGTATACCTCTAAATAAAGTTAGCCTTTTGGAGTAATTAAGATAAGAGTTTTCTATAGATTTGGAACATTTACTCTTACTTACAACTTATTTAATATTTTTAAAGCATTCTCTTATTTCTAAGTGGGGAGTATTAATAAGTTAGATCTAAAAGGTGGTGTATTTAAAAATTAAATTTCTTAAACTTTTTTCTTAAGTTTCTTTATAAAGTTTGTTCAAAAAGTACTCTTATTGTCATATTTTGTGTTTCTTAACTTCTAAGAATAGTATTTTTTTGAACTTACTCCTTTAGGAGTTTTATATAGATTAGAACACTTATTCTTCATTAAAACTTATCCAGACAAGTCCTTTTGTTAGTGTATTTTTGTTCTATAACTTCTTAAGAATGATATTTTCCTGGAGTTATAGAGCTTTTTAAGGGGTTATCTAATTTCTTAGTGATGTTTCTGAACGTCTTTAAACAGGAAAGTAATATTTTTTAACCTCTTATCTATAAGATTTGATTTTGATAAAAGTATAGGTATAAATTGCTAGAATAAGAAGATAGAGTGAGACTGGTTGTGTTGTCTTAGGTAAAAAGCTGTTTAAAATAAAAGATGATTTTTTTCTTTGATATATATCTGAAAGAAAGTTCTTCAAGAATAAGGGCTAAATTTTTCACCTATAGAAAGGATATATAAGAAGATATAATTTATTGGATTTCTAAAAGATGAATGTGGTGAAAGGTAAAAATTTATATGAGGTTTGGAATAAGATGTACTATATAATAATTTCATCTTGGATAAAAACATAAATTGATAATTCGAACATAGAGTAGTTTTTAGTAGTTTTGTTTTGGGTAGACTTTTGAATGATAGATTTTGTGTTATGATGGAATGTTGGTTAATGATGTGGTTTATAATAGTTATTGAATGATAAATTTAATAACATTTACAATAATACCGATAATGTTAAAAGAGGTGTTCTATGGTTGTAAGAGGTATTGGTGGTTCTGAGCCTATAAAACCGGAAAGATCTTATAGTAAACACAGTAAAGTTAATTCAAGTTCTAATCTTTCTCATGATGAGGTTTCTATATCTGAGGATGCTAAGAACATTCTTCAGAAAAAACAAGCTAAAGATATTGCTTTAAATGTTATAAGAGATATTCCTGAAATAAGACCTTCTGCTGTAGAGAGGGGGAAAAAGTTTATAGAATCTGGAGAATATAAGAGTGATAAAGCTATAGATTTTGTTTCAAAGAAGATTGGTGAAGAGATAATTACTTCTATTGTGGTAAGGAATGAGGATAATGTTTAACCTTTTATGCTTATTATTGGTTTTAACTTAGCAACTTTTGTTGATATGTTCGATGAGGTTATTGAATCTATTATGTTGTCTATATCTTTGTAAGCCTGAGGAGCTTCTTCGGATATTCCTGCTTTTGAGCTAGACATTACTATTATTCCTTTGTTTTCTAACTGTTTTACTATTGTTTCGTATGGAAAATTCTTTTTTGATTGATTTCTTGATAAGGTTCTTCCTGCGCCGTGTACTGTTGATCCAAATGTTTTTGTCATGGCTTCTTTTGTACCTGCTAGAATGTAAGATGATGATCCCATAGATCCCCCAACTATTACTGGTTGACCTGTTTCTAAGTACTTTTCTGGTATACCAATAACATTCTGTCCAAATCCCCTAGTGCTACCTTTCCTATGGATATAGATTTTTTCTTTCCTGTTGTTTATAGTATGGATTTCCTCTTTTACCGTGTTATGTCCAATATCATACAATAGATCTAGCTCCACGTCTTTAAATATCTTTTTGAACGTTTTTCTTACAAGATATGTTATTACCTGTCTATTTGCGAATGCATAGTTTATTGCACACTTTACTGCTCCAAAATATCTCTGTCCTTCTTCTGATTGTATTGGTGCACACACTAGTTCTTTCTCTTTTATAGGTATTTTGTACTTTTCTACTGCTTTTGAAAATATTCTTATGAAATCAGTGTTTACCTGATGTCCAAAGCCCCTTGAACCACAATGTATTGTTACTACTATCTGTCCTTCGAATAAACCAAAAATCTTTGCTATTTTATTATTGAATATTCTGTCTACTACTTGTACTTCTAGATAGTGGTTTCCTGATCCTAATGTACCTAGTTGTCCTTTTTCTCTTTCTATTGCTTCTTCACTTATGTATTCTGGGATTGCTCCTTCTAGCGTACCATTTTCTTCTATGTTATCTATATCATCTTTGTTTGCATAACCATTTTCAAGACACCATTTTACCCCTTCTGTTAGTACTTTGAATAGTTCTTTTCTGGACAGTTTTATATTACCTTCCCTTCCAAGTCCCGAAGGTATATTTTCAAACAACTTTTTTGCAAGCGTTTCAAGATCTTTTCTTGATATCTCTCCAAACTTCAAATTCGTTTTTACCGTTCTTACACCACAATTTATATCAAATCCTACCCCTCCTACTGTAAATACACCTTCTTCACTGAATGCAGCTACTGAACCTATTGGAAACCCATAACCCCAATGTGAATCAGGAAGTATTATTACATCACCAACTATTCCGGGTAGGTGTGATACGTTTATAGCTTGATTTAATACTGCATCGTCCATGTTTTCCAGTACTTCCTTTGAACAAAAGAATCTTATCCCACAATTCATGTTGTCTCTTTTGCTATATATCCACTCAAAATCATTTATTTTTTCTAACAATTTTATGTTCATATGCTACATCTTTATGATATTCATCTAAGTTTCTTCTTTCAACTAAATCTAGGGTGTTTCAAGAGTATTATTTCCCTACCTAGGAATGTATTAAAATTTATTTGTCTCTCATTCTAAACTGTTAACGAATCTTGTAAAGAAAAATTCTCCATCTAAAAGGACATAAAAATAATTATTAATTGAACCTCTAAAGGGTTTGGTTGTGCATATCAAGTGTGTTAAAATCTGATTCCTTTACCTATGAATTATTAGGATAATTTCTCTTTATGGTAGTTTTGCTTTCATAACTTCTAAAGAAATGTGGTTTTTTGGGAGTTATGAGGGTAGTAGTTGTCTATAGATTTAGCTCATTTATTTAAAAGTTCTTCGTGTTAATAGAAAGAATATGGGTACAAACTAGATTCTTGAAAACCCTCATAAAGGTTTTAAGAACTTCTTAGATTGGTTTTTAGGAAAATGAAGATGGTAAAGGAATTTAATGTTTTAGAGTTTATTTTTTCTTCCGAATTATTGTAACATGAATATACTAAACCTTGGTAATCTTGGTGATCATGATATTTTGACTATTAACTTAGATAGGTCTAATTTGCCTAAAGTGGCTAATAGTGATGATGCAAACAAGGGATTTGATGCGTTTTTAAGTTCCAAGCTTTCAGAGGATGGAGCTAAGGAAGTCCAATCCAGGGAAGTTCGATCTAAGGAATTTTCTTCTAAAGAAGGTCAAAATAAGGAGGATCAAAATCTTTCTAGTTTTGGTGGTAAGAGTGGTTTTGATTTTTCTAATGAATTTGGTTTTCTGGAAATTAAAGGCAAGAAATTAAATTTGTATAGTGATGTTGCTTTTAGGAATTTAACTAAAGATAATTTAAGGAAAGATACTGCGAATATTAATGGGGTTGGGAATCCTGGCATTTCTAGAGATAGAGGTATAAGTTTTAAGTTAAATGATGGTAATGGGGATATGCTGAGGTTTTATGATTTTATAGTAAATTTGCTTTCCAATGTTTCGAAGAATTTTGACATTCCCAGGGATTTGAGGGAGAAGATAGATAACATTAGGTCAAGTGTTTCTAGTGGTAGATTAGATATTTATTTGGTTCTTGAAATTATTTCTGAATTAAAAAAGCTAGGCAACTTATCAGTTGAATCTAGAAATCATATAATTAGTTTGGAGAGGGAAATAAATGAGATAGCAAGAAACTTTTCCCCTAAAGCTGGTAAAGATGTTTTTCAGGATATTACAAAAAACGAAAGTTTTGAAAATGTTATTTTGAATGATTTTAGGATCAATGATAAAAAACAGTCGAAAGATACAGATAATAATATTCAAGTCTTACAAACACCATTCAAATTAGATAGTAAAACAAGCAATTTTGCTTCTCAGCAGGTTAGTTATTCTGGATACAATAACTTTTTTGTACAATTTAAGACTATCGGGAATGCTATTTCTGAGTTATCTGGTAGGATAGTTATTAATCTTAGAAACAATTCAAACGAAATGAAAATGACACTTTTCCCGCCGGAATTAGGTAAGCTCTTTGTTAAGTTTGAAACAGGTAATGATGGTAAACTTTCTGGTAGTATTGTTGTTTCTACCAAAGAAGCATATACTCTTTTTCAGGAACATTTGAATGTGATAAAAGATAATCTTGTTTCTCATGGTATAAACGTAGATAATATAAATTTGTACCTTAATAATGAAAATTCTGGTGGATATTTTGGGAATAAGCATAAGGAGAATCCAATTTTTGAGAGTGAGATATTGCCCCGTTCTAGAGGGTCTCTGGAAAGCAAAGATGTTAGGAATTACGGATTAATTGATCGTCATGATGGGGCGATAAGTTTGTATGCTTAGTATTTGATGAAGAAATATCCGAAAGGACAATCGGTTACTTTTTCTAATGTGTATTTTACATCTGTTACGTATGATAGGGATGGTCCTTGATTTATAAGTGATAATAGTTTTGATATTTTTTCTTCTTCACCATATGCTAGTATTTCTACACTACCATCACTTTTATTTCTTACCCATCCTTTTATACCGAGTTTTTCAGCATTCCTCTGGACGAAGTATCTAAAGCCAACGCCTTGTACTCTACCATAAACGGTAGCATGGAGTTTCTGCATATTCTTACCTTTTGTAATTATGGATTCTTATTTTGGAATAATCAAACTTCAAAATTCAATATTCTTCAAAGTTGTTTACTATCCTTTAATAAAGTTCTTTTTAAGATAATCACTTTCTTTTATTTAACTTCCTCCTCTCTTTTGTTCCATTTTAAGGATGTTTCAAAAAATGTGCTTACACTTTGTTTTTTACTTGGAAATTCTTAAATACTACTAAGGATTCCTGGGGAGTGTCTACAGCTCGGCAATATATAAAAGAATATCATTCTACAAAAATTAATAGAATGACTATAGATAAACTTTTAAAAAAAGATCTGTTTCTCAAGTGAACTACATTTCTTTAGAAATTTATGGAAGAAAAGTATAGATTACCTAGATAAGTTTTAGAAAGGAATAAGAGGGGAAATAACTCAAAG
>JBKBIJ010000030.1:0-11062 GCA_046299455.1 Brevinematia bacterium
AAAAAGAAAAATGAATGCAAAAATACCACACACTTTTTTACCTTTAACAAAAACCATAGAAAATCCCCAAATAGCATTTTCGGAAAAATAAACTAAAACAAAAAGCTTTATAAATGATTAAATACATAACTTTCCAACTATCACCATTTTCTTCAGTATTTTCCTGCCTTAAAGCCTATCAAGACAAGATTTCTCATCCTATCCATGTTCCATAAATTCTTAAGAATGGTAGGTTCTTAGATCAGTAGAGTAAATTATTAAACTGCTTTTGAATAATGATGATGTTTCATTTAAGGGCATCCAAGATCTACCTAGAAAATTGAATAAATCCATAGTTAATCTAAAAGATTATTTAACACCTACCATCACCATAGAACTCATTAAAGTTAAGTCTCCTATTTTTACTTTACCTAATAGATGGTAAACTATAGTCTTAAAAACTTTAATCCATCTATACAATCCCTTATTATTAAGAAATGATTTTACAACTTTAGGCAAGAGACCAAATTCAACAGGATAGAATTCATATACCTTTCTATAACCAACTTTAAAAAGAAGGTTTCTAAGAGTTTTATTCGAAAAGTAATGAAGATGTCCCGGAAGATAGTAATGGTAATTTCCACCCCAAAACCTACTTTGCAATCCTTCGATGTTCGCAGTCTGAACCAAAACAATTCCACCTTTTGTATTCGCACTATAAATATCACTCATTACTTTAAGAGGATCACTTAAATGTTCTATAACCTCTATCATCGTTATAATATCAAACATTTCACTACCTATGTAAACATCTTCGATATTCCCCTGAATTACCTTGATTCCTATACTTTGGGCATATTCAGAAGAATATTTAGAAACCTCAACCCCATAAGGCTCCAAACCAAAGCTAGCCGAAACTTTCAAAAAACCTCCAAAAGAACACCCTACGTCAAGTATAGTAGAAGGTTTTCTATGATTTTCTAATTCATACAACTTGATAATCTTCTTTAATCTTTCACGCCAAACAAACTCAGAACCTAAAACATTTCTTTCATCCAAGTAAGAATATACATTCTTACCAGAATAATATCCTTCATCATAAAATCTTTCTAATTCATCTTTAGAAGGCATAGGGAACCTAAAAACCATCCCACAAGAATTACAAGAATATACATTAAACCCAAACACGTTCGATCTAAGGAAAAACGATAAATCACTACCCTTACAAATACTACAGTTCATAACAAAATACTCGAAAGAACGAAACAAAAATTTATTTTTATCATATCAAAATCATGTTATCTACATGAATGACCTCTTCATCAAAATCCTTTATACCTAGTATTTCACCAATCTGGTAGCTTTTTTTACCCTTAATCTTACTTATTTCTGAAGAGGAATAGTTTGTAATACCTATAGCAACGTTGTTGCCATCTTCATCGGAAACAAAAACAACATCACCAACAGAAAATTTCCCCTTAACATCAACTATACCTATAGGTAACAAACTTTTTTTGTCCTTAATTGCCTGACAAGCTCCCTTGTCAATAATAATATATCCCTTCTTTTTTGAAACCATGAGCATCCTATCTTTAAAAGATCTTATCTTACTCTCTGGAACAAACCTTGTCCCAACACCTTTGTACAAAACATCTTTCAAAATGTTTTTCCTAAAACCATTTGCAACAATACATTCTATATTGGATTTCATACAGATAAATCCAGCTTGTACTTTCGTTTTCATTCCACCAGTTGATAGATCAAACTTTTTACCCTTCATGAACTTATATACTTCCTTAACGTTACTTACAACATTTATAATCTCCTGATTGGGAGTACCAAAGTTTTTATACACTCCATCAACATCTGTCAGTATGATAAGTTTATCAGTAGCAACAGCAGTAGATACCAAGGCAGAAAGTATATCATTATTACCAAACTTAATCTCATCAACAGCAACAGCATCATTCTCATTTATTATAGGTACAACGCCCATTTTGAGAATCTCATTAATGGTATTCCTAAGGTGAAGAAAAGACTTTCTGGAATTTATATCATTATATGTAACAAGTATTTGAGCAACTTCGATACCAAACTTAGAAAAAAGTTTTTGATACAACTTCATTAGTTCAATTTGCCCAACACTGGATAAAGCTTGTTTTTCGGAGAGAGTAGCATGATAACCAAAGTTTAATTTTTTCTTACCTAATCCTACAGCACCACTTGAAACAATTATAAACTTTTCACCAGAAGAAATTAATTCGCAAATCTCTGAAACAATATCAAACAAAACATCTTCATTCAAAACGATCTTAGTACCAATCTTCACAGTAATAAGCATAAAAAACTACATCCCTCCAAGACATAAAATCTCTTATTACCTTAACAAACCATTAAACTCACCTAAAATGTAAATCCTACCTATAACACCTTCACTATACCAGAAACCTTCATCAACAAAAAAATCTAAATTCTACTGTAAATTTTGGAAAGATCATATAATCTATCGATGATCCTATTAGTGATTTGTTTACTCTTAAGTCTCCAGCTCCAATTTCCGTATGCAACACCTGGTCTATTCATTCTAGCTTCACTACCCAACCCTAGAATGTCTTGCATTGGAACTATCGAGAAAACAGCGGACGAAGACATAGCAAGCTTAATAAGTACCCAATTGATTTCCTTTGAACTAGCAACACCTGCATACTTCATCACGTATTCCTTATCATCATCGGAAATCGAATTAAACCAACCAACTGTGGTATCATTATCGTGGGTACCTGTGTAAACAACACAATTTCTGTCGTAGTTATGAGGTAAGTATTCGCTATCATTCCAATTATTAAAAGCAAACTGCAAGACTTTCATACCAGGAAAACCAAACTTATCTCTAAGCTCAACAACATCAGGAGTAATGACCCCCAAATCTTCAGCAATTATCGGCAGCTTACCACCCAATGCTTCTTGAACTTTAGAAAACAGCTCTAAACCATAAGCTTTTTCCCATCTTCCATTGACAGCAGTTTCTGAGCCATAGGGAACAGCCCAATAGCCTGCAAACCCTCTAAAATGATCTATCCTAATATAATCGTAAATCTTCAAAGACATTGTAATTCTTCTTATCCACCATTCATAGTTTGTCGCCCTAAGTTTATCCCAATCGTACAAAGGGTTACCCCAAAGTTGTCCTGTAGCACTAAAGTAATCTGGTGGAACCCCAGCAACTTTAATAGGAACTAAATTCTCATCAAACATGAAAATACCAGTGTTACTCCAAGTATCAGCACTATCCATAGCAACAAATATTGGTATATCCCCAACAATTTCAACACCATTTCTATTAGCAAAAGATTTAAGTTCCATCCAATCATCGAAAAATATAAATTGTAGAAATTTATGAAACTCTATCTCTTCCTTCAAGGTATCTCTATAGTATTCCAAAGCATCATGTTTTCTAAACTTAACATCAACATCCCATTCTAACCAAGATCTACCACCAAAATGCGACTTAAGAGCCATGAAAAGAGAAAAATCTTCGAGCCAAAAACTGTTATTATTACAAAACCTCTTAAAACTATCCTTAATGTAAGAATTATCCTTTTTAAAATTCTCAAAAGCTTTTCTGAAAATGGAATACTTAAAATTTATAACTTTTCCATAATCAACACGATCTTCATCAAAGCTCTCATTTGGAATATCCGACTTAGAAATAAGCTTTCTGTGAACAAGTCTATCTATGTCTATAAGTAGGGGATTACCTGCAAAAGCTGAAAAACACTGGTAAGGAGAATCACCATATCCAGTAGGTCCTAAGGGAAGAATCTGCCAGATTTTCTGGCCTGCTTTAACCAAAAACTTAACAAACTCATACCCTTCCTTCCCCAAACTACCTATCCCATATTTCCCTGGAAGAGAAGTTATATGTAAAAGTACACCTGAACTCCTACTAAACATCTTTACCTCCAAAATTATTTTTTCTCACCAATAAAAACCTCTATATCCTTCCTAATAGGGTTATCAAAAAGCAGCAGTAAATATGGATACTTAATCTCATAGGATGGAGATTTTGAATATTCAATACTAACATAAACTTTATCATTCTTCTCAACAGCAGAAGAAGAAACAATACTTACATCATAATAATTAGACCCAAACGTTATCAAAACAGCGGATTTGTCTCTCAAAAAATCATACCCAACTACATCATCACCAACTCTTATCATAAAATTATCTTCTCTGACAGCAGAAGGTACATAGTCTTTTAGTTGATTATAAACACTCTTTAAATTTCTTATATCCTTGATAACAAAAGTATTGCTATACGGATACTTAAGAGGAACATTTCTAAAAGTAGAATAATACAACTTCTTAACCTCATCAAAAGCACTTAACTTCGCAACCAAAACACCTGAATAAGTATTTAAAGGAATATTAATACTACCACTAGGTATACCTACATACTTTTCTCTAGGACAACCTAAAAGAATTAAACCTGCCACCAAAATTGCAACCAACTTTACTCTATCCATTGTTAACCCCTTTCAAAACTTCTAATTTAAGTAGAATTTTCTAAGCTTCATTTTTTCTTTTTCAAGTTTTACTAAAAATTCTTTGTATACATTATAAACATCTTTAATTATACCTAACTCGTACCTCTTGTACTGCTCAGAATAACTCCTAAAAAGGTTATCATTCTCTTCCTCAATAAAAATTGATATAAACCCATTTTCACTGGTAAGCTCTTTTAAGACTTTCTCAACCACATTATAATTGGTAACAACTGAAATAACAATATCTTTCGCTAGTTTACCCCCGAGATCAATGGTATACTCATACTCACCTCCAAGTGTATCCATAAACAATTTGCCTCGAAATTGAGCAGAAATTTTATCAACACCTGAATAATTCCTTAATCCACCTAATTCAACCTCACCAACTAAATTCTCATTTGAGAAAAATCCTTTAAACTTAAAATTTCCACCACCGAAAAGCTTTCCTTCTAATTCAACAAAAACAATATTGTTAGAAACTAAAATACCATATCTACTATCTTTCAAATTTAAGTCACTTGGAATGGACAAGAAATTGTAATTTACAAGCTTCTTTATAAGAAAATAAGGGAAATTAGAAACATACCTACTAACATACTTATCAGGATCTTTTTTAAACATCTCGACTCTTTGATCCCAAGCTAACTTATACCCTTCTCTCAAAACAGAAAGTTTAGAGTAAATATCGTCAACCTTTTTCTGATATTCAACTAAAATACCCTTAGATTTTGCAATAACATCGTCCAAAAATTTAACAAAATCATCAGCACTCACAGATGTTTTACCCTTGGAGAAAGCATCAATGTACTCAATATAAGCCGACTGCCTAAAGGAATTAAAATAATTTTCCATATTCTTTTTTGTTCTGTCAACATATTCCGAAATCTTCAACTCCATTTTACTTATCTTAGTAGAGACATTCAACCAAGAAGATATCATATAATCAGAATGTCTATAAAACAAATCTCTATCTTTTACTTTCCCGTCTTCAATGAAGTTACTAAAAGATTCAATAGAAATCTTGTCCAGATATAAACTCAAAAAATTCGTTACTATATTAAATATCTCATCATAACTCAATCCTAGACTTTTCATAGATTCCGATAACTCTCGAAAATTAATAAAATTCGACTTCAATGAAAAAGAAAAATAATTAGTTCTGCCTGAAAGGAAGTTAACTAACTCATCATAATCAGAAACAAACAACTTACCGTAAAACTCTGGCAAATAAGAAACTTCCTCAAAAAATATCCTACCTCCAATATCCCTACTAGCATTTAAAACACTAAAATTCAAGGATAACAACTCCCCAGATTTCCTAACAATATAATCCAAATCAGTACTACCTAATGGGAACCTAACAGAAGTAACAAAAATTATAAAAAGAAGAACTATAGAAAAAAGTACGATCAAAATTAAAAAACCCCTTTTCATACCAGTTAAAGTATAACTAAACGATAAATCAAAAAAAAATTTAAAAAAACTAAGATAAACCTCATATAAAGGTGTTTCAAAAATATTATTTTTCTAATCCCATTTCAATAAGACCTTTATACCCTAAGATTCATACTTAACTCCAAACTCATGTTCAAACACTTAAACAAATACTCAAACAAGTAATAAATTTCCCGTTGGCAAAGTTATTGTCAAATATCACTATCACTTTTCATAAAAGCCAATGAAAGAATTTCATAAATATAACTACCTCTGGCTCTAGTTAATAATTCTATGCGAGAGTCTTCATAAAAGTCTTGGTATTAATAAGAAAACTTAATAAATTGTAAGGAGGAACAAGTACTCTAAATTTATAAAAACTCCAAGAAACCACCTTTCTCTAGAAGTTGTATAACAAAAATAACACAAAATATCTCGCCTTAACAAAGCATATGTTTTTTGCATAGAATACCCACCTTTTACCACCTAAATTCTTATCCTCCGAATTCTTGTCTAAAATCTTTTGGTAGTAGCTCGATAACTTTTTAGCACAAAAAATTCTTACATATATGCACAAATTTATAAAAACTATTATGGTAGTTCAAACAAACTACCTTTATTTAGAGGTTATGTAACATGAATACCATAGAAACTTATCCTAATAGGTTTTAGGTAGGTTTTTTGAAAGATAGGTAGAAAAAAGAAAATCATGAAGTTATAGGTTTAACACAATATTGCCTCATATTGAAATACCGTAAAATACTATTTTATAATAGCTTTTATGGATCCTATAGTCTTACCTATTTTTGAAAAGTATATATTCAAAATTAACCTTTTTGGTATAGAAATTGGTGCAACTTGGTATGGTATGATGTATGCAATTGGTTTCCTCACAGGATACCTTATACTACTTTACTGGTCAAAAACCAAGAAGATAAAGCTATCGTATGATGACATACTTGATATAGTATTTGTAGTTTTCTTAGGAGTAATAATCGGTGGTAGGTTAGGATATGTAATATTCTACAATCTTCCATACTACCTATCAAACCCACATAAAATCTTAGCAGTGTGGGAAGGAGGAATGTCATTTCACGGAGGGCTTTTAGGTGTACTAATATCGATAATAATATATTCTAACGCCAAAAAGTACAATCCTTTTGACATTCTTGATTTAATCTCTATACTGGTTCCGATAGGTCTTGGACTAGGTAGAATAGGTAATTTCATAAATCAAGAATTATACGGTAGAGTAGCAGAAAACATACCATGGGCTATGGTTTTCCCGACTGACCCTCAGAAACTTCCAAGACATCCATCACAACTTTATGAATCTTTTTTCGAAGGTTTAGTACTACTGATAATACTCTTCTCAACAGTAAACAAAAAATTACCTATAGGCATAAGATCATCACTTTTTGCAATATTCTACGCAATATTTAGAATATTCATAGAGTTCTTCAGAGAACCAGACGCCCACATAGGGTATATATTAGGTTTTCTAACTACAGGACAAATACTAAGCATAATACTACTTATAGCGGGACTATGGGCATTCATATACTTCAAAAAACAAAATATACCATCAAAAATAATGGTCTATGATAATAAACCAAGAAAGTAAAAAAATTTTCAAACTACTTAATTTTACATTCATATTTTACTTTTCATCAATATTAATCTTAACTTCACTAGGCATACTAATATTACCATTCAATGAATTTTACAAAATATCGATATCGAATAAAAACTTAGTACTTATTTCGATGATAATTATTATTCTATTACAGCTAGTTTCAAAGTTTATAGAGTATACACTGTTTAACAAAAATCCAATAGAGAGAAGGAAAATAATAATACTTTTCTTTACATTTTTAACACTAGTTTTTTTGACATTGTTTTTAAACACGATAAATATAAGAAACTATGAAGAACTAATTCTAGCGTTTTTGATTCCCATATCCATAGTATCGATATCTGGAATATTAACTTATACAAACATTGCAAAAGTTTTTTACACATATCCACCCATTTTATTCCTACTAAGCGCTACTTTTCTAATAGCTACAGCAACAATATTGTTGCACTTACCTATTTCATCAGCAACAGGTGAACCAATAGCACTCATAGATTCACTCTTTATAGCAACATCCGCAGTATCATGTACAGGACTTTCAACAGTAAGTATAGGAAAAGAACTATCAATAGTAGGTCAAATAATATTAATGGCAACAATACAAATAGGAGGATTGTTAATAATAGTAGTGTCTACAGCTGGAATATTTTTTGGGCTCATGTCTAGAAACACCATAATAAAACTCAGAATGGCATCATTATTTGAAACGAAAAACATCATAGAAGCTCAAAAACTTATAGTAAAGTTCATAATAATAGCTTTCTCTTCACAAATAATAGTAGCTATACTAATATTTCCGTATTTTTACAACATAGAAAAAAACACCTTAAAAGCTTTATTTTATTCAATATTTCACGTTATCTCAGGTTTAAACAATGCAGGTTTCTCGCAATACGATGACAGTTTGAAAAAGTTCATTAATTCACCAAATTTCCTAATCCTTATATCGTTTCTAATACTTCTAGGTAATACCAGCATCATAACAGTAACAGAACTCTTCGACTACATAAAAACAAAGATAAAGAATTTTATAAACTTACTACTAAACAGGAAAAATTTCGAAAAATTCTCATTCTCTGTATTTTCAAAAATAATAATTATAACTCACATAACATTAATAACATTTGGTACTATTTGTCTCTTAATACTTGAAAGCGACAATATCTTAAAAAGTTCAAACTACCCTCTAATCAACGCAATTTTTAATTCTATATCGTTTAGGACAGCTGGATTTACAACTATCGATTTTACAAAAGCAAGAGATTTTACTTATATATTCTTTTCTATACTCATGTTCATAGGTGGTGGATCAATATCGGTAGCAGGTGGCATAAAGATGAACACAATAGCAATAATAATACTTGCTTTGGTAGCATTCTTAAAATCATACCCAGGATTATACTTTAAAAACAAGGAAATAGATATATATAACCTAATTAAAGCAAATACCGTTGTAATATCATCGATAATACTATTACTGTCTTTTTCCCTAATACTAGACGAAATAATAAAAGAAGAACGATTTTCAAAAACAATATTTGAACTTACATCAGCCTTTGGAACAGTTGGAACAAGTTGTGGAATAACTAACAAAAACCTACCAGTCCAAGCAAAACTTACACTAATAACACTGATGTTCTTAGGTAAAATAGGATTAATAACATTACTATCGAGTTTTGCAGTAAAAACACCCAAATACATAGGTAAATTACCTAAAGAGAAGTTCCCTGTTGGGTAAAGTAAGACTTCGCAAAATCGAATGCTTTCCTTAGATAATCGTAAACTAAAACTTCATATTGACTAACATCTTTGAAAGGATAATAACTATACATTGTGTAAGTTATAAAGTTATTCTTACATAGAAAAATATCCGAATCTGGTATATCAAGGTGATCTCTAACACCTCCATCAAGAACATAACCACATTCCTCTTCATCCTCTGATGTCTTTTTTTCCTTCAGGTAAGATGTTTCAAAGTAATATCTTTCATATGGTTTAGCAGGAAGTATATCTTTTATGTCTTCAAAATACGCTCTAGGAATATTAATGTTAGGGAAAACATCAACAGGTACAATCTGTATAGGATAGAAATCAACTACCTTTGATATAAAAAGGGCGGATTGTTTAAATAGTTTTTCATCAACTTCATTCCATCCCATATTAACAGAAGATGATATAGCATTAATTCCTAGCATAGCTGATTCTCTAGCAGCAGAAAATGTACCTGAGTAATATATATCAAGTCCAAGATTGGGACCAATATTAATACCAGAAATAGTCAAATCTATCTTCTCCTTGACAAGAGAAAGAACTGCTATCTTAACACAGTCTGCAGGCATAGCATCTACAGAAAATATCTTCTCACCTAACTTCCTAACTTTAATACTTCTAAAAACAGTTATAGAATGAGAAACTCCACTCCTATTAGAACTAGGAGCAACCATATAAACATTATGCTTCTTCGATAACTCTTCATAAAGAAACCGTATCATCAAACTCTCTATTCCATCATCGTTAACCAACAAAATATTCATATCTTACCTCAGAGCAATAGCAAAGTATAACTAAAAAACCAACCTCTATTCAATTACAATCCATATCCTAAACTAAAATTATTTTCAGAAACCAAAGCTATCCTAGGAATATACTCTTCTAATGTTTAAATAATGTATTTATTACAAGCAAATCCTATGATTCTTAAACTTTTTTAACTACTAAAGTCTCCTAAAATCTTATCCATTTTTATGTTTCTTATAACTTTCTATACATTCATCCTCTCTTGAGTGTAATAAATTACTTTTAGTCTACCTAATGTATGAATACTTACTATCTATCTTATTCCTCTTCTTCTAATTAAGGATTTAAAACTTTTTCTAGGTTTGTAATCTTTGATCCAACTTCTTCCTTAAATTCACTATCTAAGTCTTTAGAGTCAAAAATCAACTCATAAATCGACTTAGCCCTATAGATTTCACCTATTCTTTCATATAAAGTAGCTATAGAATATAGATTTCTATAGTAATCATTTTTGAAGTCTTTTTTTATAAGTTCATTCTTTTGGAATAAGATGTTTATTACTTCCCTTGTAGGCGGTTCAGGAATACTCTTATAATAATCAAAAGCCTTTGATAAGGCAAAAGAAAGCTCAGCAAGTAAAACGATTTTCTGTAAAGCATCTTTTATGTACTTATCTGCAAGGTTATAATTCCCAGACATTCCCCAAAACATACCAGAATACAAGGATATAAGACTATCTTTATCAACAAAACTTTCACCCTCTTTTATAGCATCAGAAAACTTTTTAAGATTACCAAGTATTTCCATCTTCTTTAGCTTCAGTTTAGGTAAGTCAGATGGGGAAACATTCTTCTCGATATTTTCTATTTCCATCTATATCAACAAAACCAAATATCGTAGCCAATAATGCTTTTTCCCAAAGTTCTAGAATAACAGGTTTTCCACC
>JBKBIJ010000030.1:11072-14506 GCA_046299455.1 Brevinematia bacterium
ATATTTTCTATTTCTTTCAATGCACGATAATAACCATACTTCTTGGCAATATTATCTATGTTTTCAAAAAACTTAGTTTCATTACCTACTAAGCTTTTCAAATCTAGCTTACCAACATCTGAAGGTGGTGTAGGTTCATAAACATTACTAAGGCTTTCATCTCTCTCATTGTCAGTAATATCAAACTTACCATACCCAGAAGTACTATTGTAACTATTGTTAGAAGCAATATTATCACCATTACTATCGACACTACTACCTTTGGAGTTCTTAGAACTAGAATAAGACTTTTTAGGACTAGTAATACTACCAGAATTACCACTACCTTCAACAACCTTTATATCATACTCCAAAATCGTTAAAACATTACCATTACTTGAGAAAAGAGTAAAAATAGCATTGTCCTTGCCATAGTTATTAGCCACAAAAACATACTTATTATTTCTAACATCAGAACTAGAATCTAAGTAGGAAACTTTTGAAGGATACTTTACCACCAGCCAAACACCATCTCCTTTTGGTAAATCTATAGTGATTTTATTATTTAATATAGAGAAAATTTCTACAATATCACTAGCCTTCTCTTTACTTCCAGGAAACAAATCTTTTTCACTTTCAATAGGCTGAACTTTATCTTCAACAAACTCAGGTAGTATCTTCTCTTCACTAGAAATAGGTATGTCAGAAAAAGATTCCCCTCTTAGCGAATACTTAGAAGAAAATTTATCAATGTAACTGAAATCACCTTCCAAAGACTTTTTAATAAAATACAAAGTATAAAAATCGCATCCTAAAAGCATCGAAACAGAAAAAATCATAAAAATAACTCTAAAAAATCTCATACACAATTATGATAAAAAATTTTTTCCAGAGAATTCAATGAGATGCTCTTGCAAAAACATTCTTACATTTTTCTCCTTAGATACAATGTAGATAACAAGAAATAAAAAACCTTACCCACCCTAAAATCAAAAACATCTTTGCACCAGCATTAAAATTCAGAAAAGACAGAATTAGATTATATCCATAATGATGTCTATTACCTTTGCTATTCATTCCAAAACCAAAAGATTATTTCGCCTACATGACTTTGGTAAATAATTTTAAGGAATTCAAAAGAATAAATCATGCTCATAGTAAATATGTTAAAAGTATTTTCGTGCACAAGAGCAGATCGTATACTAAAATAAATTTATAAATATACTTTTTATCCAACCTCCAAAAAATATTGAAGATCGCATGAAAAACTATATATACTTTAAACAAAAATGATAACTGTACAAGATTATAGAAAAAGGGTAAAAACAAGAAAAAGAAGGTTTAGAAACTGGGTTTTCGTAGCTATAATACTTATTTTATCAATTTTATTCGTAGATATACTCGTAAACCTTTTTACTCTAAAAGAACAAAAAAACTTAGTAACAGTAGAAAATGTAACTTACCAAGACAATGAAATAGTAGTAAACATAACCGATTTAGATCTAGACAAAGAATCTTTCTATAATATAACGAGAAGAATATCAAAACTACATAAAACTACTAAATCGACGAACACAAAAGTAAAGATATTTCTAAATAGTAAACTTGTAGCATACTACTCATTAGATTCACCAGAAATTTCCATCTTAAACGCTAAAGGACAAAACAATCTAGCTATGGAAACATCGTTAAAACTCATCCAAAATGGGTTTAATGTAAAGAACTATGGGAACTATTTCCAAAAAGTAGAAAAATCATTCATAATGAATAGAACACCAAACCATGAATTAGTAAAAAAACTATCAGAGTATCTCAAAATTACAAACATATCAAACACCATATTTGACAAATCAATAGAGGATAACTTATCGGGAATAATAATAATACTTGGGAGAGATTACAACCTGTAACCTCTCCCAAAAATTCTACATTCTATATTCAACACTAAACTGAGAAGTTACATTATCAAAAAAATTATTACCACTTATAATCCAAGGTAATCTACCATTAACCAGAACATTATTGACGAAGTTGTAACTTACAACCCAATCAAGAGAAAGAGATTTCAATGGTTTTAGAGAAAAACCTAAAGACAAAGTAGATAACGGTGAGGAATTATCATAAGATGTTACCCTATTATCAAATTTTTTACCATCAACTACCGAGAAAAAGTCTTGATAAGCAATCTTGGAAAATCCTGCTCTCAAATAGAACCAATCTACTAAAGGTACTTCAAACGATACAAATACAGGCAAGTACGTCGATACATCTTGTGTATTGTATTCATTAGCATTCGTAGCACTTTGAGGAACATTAACATATCCACCTGCTTTCAGTACTCTAGAATAATTTAGACTAGAAATCGAAAATCCTGCTGAAACAAAGATATTATCTATCGAGAAATTATACGAAGCACCTAGATTAATAATCACCCTAAAAATATTGTTTATTATTGATGTATTTTCCTCAAAAACACCATTACCGTCAGTATCTCTTTTTGTAATCTGCTCAGAAAGAAGCTGATAATTGAAATACCTTGCAACACCAAGTATATAACTTTTTCCTAGATTCAATCTAGGTTGTAAAAATATATCTATACCAAAAGCACCAGTAGTTTTATGCTCTCTCGAATTAACATAGTTCTGCACAGTAAGGTAGTAAACCTTGGTTGAATTTTCAGCATATGGTAGATAAGTTTTAATGTTAGCATCAAGAGAAATAAATCCAAGATCAAAAACACCACCTATGATGAATTTGTATTGGTATATAGATTCTAAATTAGTAGAAGTCTGCTGTATATTGTCTCCAGAATATGTTGCAGATGTAGAAATACTGTAATCACTAGCATAACCCAAACCTATGTAAGGTTTAACAAACTTGATTCCAAATACGCTACCCACACCCAAAACCAAATCAATCCTATCTCTAAGATTATCATTTATACTAAAATTTTGTAAACTAGTAGTACCTGGAACAAAAAAACCAGCTGGAACACCTGTAGTTATGTTAGGTATTTCTGCTAGCTCCAAGTATGGGTAATTCAAAATAATAGCTAAATTAAATTTAGTCAAAAGTGAATCTATAGAGTATTTGAGAACACCATAAGTATTCACAAAAGCAACACCACCAGGTTTAGGTTCAACTATCAAATAGTTATAATCGACATTAACATACCCTGGAATACTCACAATGTTAAAAGGATCATCAATAAGGTAAGATGTACCAAAAGACTCGAATAAGTTCAAATATCCAAAACCTCCTAACCTAGATTCTGAGGCAAATACCAAAATAGACAATATGAAAAAAATAATCAAAAAAATCATTCTCTTCATAAACACCTCCTAACACTTGTGCGAATTATAACAAAAAAATTTAAAAAATGTCAATAATACAATATACTTATGTGGTTTCAATTTTGAGTATTACCACACCATCCATAATGGCATTTTATAAGG
>JBKBIJ010000031.1:0-14139 GCA_046299455.1 Brevinematia bacterium
GTAAGAACATCTAAGAAATTAGATAATCCTTAGATATCTACTACTTAAAGAAATTACTTCTCCTTAAAAGTTATAATATTTCTCTCTTTTTATTCTCTTAGGATAGCGTTTCCATGTCTTTAATAATTTTTTAGTAAAGGCGTTTTAGAAGTACTAATTTTCTACTTAGGATGTTCATAAATATATCTAAGAGATTGGATAATCCTTAAAAAAGTTCAATAACCCTAATAAGATTCTTTGTTTAGAGGTAATATAAAAGAGCACCACAAAGACAATTTGTCAAAAAAGTTGTGAGGGGAAAATGAGGATGATTCAAAAATATTTAATTTTTGAAGGTATAAAAAAATATCATAAGATATTACTAAGAAACTCATAATCCCTTAAAGATTCTGCCGCTTTAAGAAATACTTTTTAGAAATTGTAAAACAGAAATACCGTATAGGAGAATTTGTTTGAATAATTTGTAAGTAGTATTAGGTATACTGAATTTATAGAAAACATCCAATGGAATGAGTTCAAAAACAACAATATAATTTATAGGGAAGAAAGCTAGAAAGGAAGACTTGAAAATTGGGTTTCTAATACAGTCTCTTTTCATTAGTGTAAGATTGTAGTTTAGGTGGAGTATAGGTATTTTTAGTTTATTGTATTATTTAATTTATGTGTGACAGGGTTTACTTAGTTATTTAGTCTTTAATATTTTTGGGTATAGGTTTTTAAATATGTGGAGGATATTAATATGTTGTGTTGAAAAGATGATGTTAGTCTAATGATAATAATACTATGGTTATCTTGAAGAAGTTAATTTTAGATATTAGAGGATTTTCGTTAATTGAGATTTTGATAGTTTTAGCGATAATAGGTATACTTCTTACCATAGCAGTACCTAATTTGTTTAAGGCTGAAGAGGCAGCAAGGAAGAGAGCTACAGAACTTGAAATGAGAGGAATAATAGCTTCTATATATAACTACAGATTATCCACTTATTCTCTTCCAGTAAGTTTAAAGGATTTGGTTAATGAGGGATATATAAAGTCAAGTGCATTAGTGGATGAATGGGGTACTGATTATAAGTTTGAGGTAAAGAATAACAAAGTTGTGATAACTAGTGCTGGTCCTGATAAAAGGTTTGGTACTAAGGATGATATAGTTGTTGAAGAAAATTTCTGAGTTTTCACTGGATATAATTTTTGTGAAGGAGTGTTTTTATGAAGGTTAATGTAGAGTTACTTGTTGAAGCTTTGCCTTATATAGTAGAGTTTAAGAATTCGATAATTGTTGTAAAATATGGTGGAAGTGTAATGTTAGATGATGAGTTAAAACAATCATTTTGTAGGGATGTTGTATTGCTTAAACATTTGGGTATTCATCCCGTTATAGTGCATGGGGGTGGTAAAAAGATTTCTGAAGTTATGGAACGACTTAATAAAAAGCCAGAATTTTTCAAGGGACAGAGAGTAACAGATCAAGAAACAATTGAAATAGTTGAGATGGTCTTGAGTGGAGTTATAAATAAGGAAATCGTTTTCAATATAATAAGGAATGGGGGTAAGGCTGTTGGTATTTCTGGTAAAGATAATTTTACAATAAAGGCTAAAAAAAAGTTTTTAGAAGATAATTTTGATATTGGTTTTGTTGGTGATGTTGAGAGGGTTGATCCTTACCTTATTCTATCACTAATAAATGATGGTTTTATACCTGTTGTTTCTCCTGTGGGTGTTGATGAAAAAGGTAATTCTTACAATATAAACGCTGATGATGTTACAGCGGAAATAGCGGTAGCTTTGAAAGCAAAGAAAGCTATTTATCTAACTGACGTTGATGGGATATATAGAGATATAAACGACAAAAGTTCACTCATTTCTACGGTGACCATAAAAGAATTAGAAGATCTTATTAATCTGGGAATTGTGAAAGAAGGTATGATACCTAAAGCTGTTTCCATGATAAAAGCCATAGAGAGAGGTGTTGAGAAAGTACACATAGTAAACGGTAAAATAAAACATTCTTTGCTTATGGAGATATTTACGGATCAAGGAATAGGTACTCAGATAACTATCTAAGTAAACTTTTCTCTTCTAGGAATGATAGTAGAATATGGTTAAACTCTTCTGGGACTTCAAGAGCTGACATATGTCCCACGTTTTCAAGCTCTATCAATGTTGAATCTTCTATCTGTTTAGCCATGTTTTGCATTGTTTCAATTGGTACTATTTTATCAGATTTACCTGCGAATAGAAGACATGGTATGTTTATCTTTCTAAGTAAATCTCTGGAGTCTGGTCTTGTTGCTATTACGTGAACTAGTGAAGATAAACCTTCTTTAGAACACTTTTTTGTTATTTCGTTAATGAAGTCAACCACATAGGGTTTGTTTTGAAATGTATAATCTGACACTAAACTTCTGCTGAATGACTTTAAGTATTCTTCTATGTTTTCGTTTATTTTTTCTATATCAGATAACCTCTTTCGCCTTCCTTCTTCATCGAGTGCTTCTGGCCTGGTATGACAAAATACAAAACTAGCTATTTCATTACTATGTTGTCTCCACATCTCAAACATTACATATCCTCCCATACTTGTACCAATCGGTATTAATTTCTTGAAAGGTAATTTGCTAATGTTATCCCATATTATCGTAGTTAATTCAGAAATACTCATTTCTATCTTATTGGGTTTTTCACTTTTGTCTATTCCAGGATAATTTACAGCTATGAAAGGTATTTGATTTTCTATTAGTAACTTTATTTGATTTATATACATATCTTTAGGTGTTGGAAACGCTGGTAGAAACAACAAAGCATTTCTTTGATCACTTAAGTTCTGGTATTCTAGATCTATTCTCATAACTTTATTCTAAATCTTTATTGTTTCCATAATCAATATTACTATGAGGGATTCATAAATCCGTACAAAAATTTAATTGTCTTACTTTATTATTCATCTTATATATATTGATTTTTCTTACTTTTTAATGCAATAATTTGATATCTATTGAGAATGGTAGTTTTATATAAACAAATTTTAGCATTTTTTGAAGTTTTTGCTGCAATAATATTTTGACCTTTTAAGCATATGTCAAAAGTTTACAACTCTTTGGACATAACACTCTTAGGGTGGATAGGATTAAAAGTGATATTTTTTAAACGTCATCGAATATAGTTAGGTATAATCGTGGTTAAAAATAAATCGTAATCATACTTTTGAAACAGTTTCAAGTTAGGTTTGTATCTTTGACGAGTCAAGTTTTACTCTTTTTGTAGTGAAGATAGGATAAGATGGTTAATAAAGGAAAGTATAGAAAATTTTGATATCACTCAATGAGTGAGGAGACATTATTGTATTTAGTCAATATAAAGCATACTTACTGTGATATCGTCAGTTATTGTACCTTTTGTAGATAATGTTTGTATATCGAAAATTATTCTTTCCCATATTTCTGCTGGATTTTTTAAAGTAGTTACGATCTCTTCAAGATATTTAACTCTGTCATAGTCTTCTTTAACTAATACATCAGTAAACCCGTCCGAAAGGAATATGAAAATCATGCCCTTACTAAGTTTCATTCTAATGCTTTCAAGAGAAATATCATCAAATAATCCTATTATTCCTCCTTTCGGATTTAGTTCGTTGACTTGATTACCATCGAAAAATACTATTGGTGGATTACCACAATTTATTATTTCAGCATCCATTGTTTCAGTATTTATGGTTATACCAGATAGTGTTAGGAAGAAACTTTCAATTGAAAATAATGATTCATTGACTAGTATATCATTCATTAATTTGGCTGATTTACTTATTAATCCATTGTTTTTGATTAGTTGATCTATCAGAGAGTAGCATGTAAAAGATATTGCAGCAGCACTTAATCCTTTACCACATATATCAGAAATCCAAGATGTTAAGTATTCTCCTGAACTGCTAACACCATATATATCACCAGCTAAATCAACCATAGGTTCCCAATAGTTGAGAATGTTTATTCTACCGTAGGGTGTGTTAAACAGAAAGTTTTTATTCGATTTTAGTAGGTTTATTTGTGATTGCCTTAGAAGATCAAATTCGAGGCTAATAACTTTCATAAACTTTACGGAGTTTATTACTGCTAAACTTTGTAGTTCTAGCGAGAAGTAACTAAGGATGGTAAATACTTGATTTAGTTCAGATTGGTTCATGGTTCTAGTTGTAGAGATTGCTAAAATGTATTTGTTATTGTTTATTTTAAAAGTGAAGATGTATTCAACGTTAAAGTCCTTAAAGATTTTTGCAAATTTGCTAAACCTTCTATCGAAGAACACATCATTTATTGTTATGATCATCTTATCCTCGAGATCTTCCCATATCTCACTATGTGGTAGGTATGTATTGATATCTTCGTTGTAGAGTATAGGGTACTGTAGTATAATTTTAACATCTTTTACAAATTTAAATCTTTTTTTCAGTTTGCTTAGTAAACTTGATTTTATATTTAGCTTGTCAGTTTCGAAATTTGTGTAAATTATGTCCATTTTATTATAGTTTTTATTTTCTATACTATACCAAATGGCTACTAAGAGGAATAGTATTGAAGGGAATCCGTACACTGTAAAGATTATAAGTGAATCTCTAGAAACGTTTGAAATGGTGTTAGAGCTTATAAAAACTAAACCAAAAAGAATCAAAAAGGTTATGATAGATGAAACTATTCTTTCTCTGGATAACTTTAGATTGTGATCGCCTATCAAGGTGAATAACATCGGTGAGACTAATAAGAAAAATATGAAAAATATGGAGATAGGGATAGTATATAAGCTCACCCCTTGAACAATGAATACAAAAGCTAATACAGAGATTGGTACCATTAAGATAATGCTTATAATTCCAATCCTGCTCTTTTCTATTGTGTTGTTTATATATTTCCTTATGAACAAAAGGTAAATGATTCCTATGAATACGTTTAATGCTATCAAGATATAGTTGAGTTTTACGAACGAAAGTAGTATCATGGAATTGTTGAAAAATACTATATATCCAGTTAGTAATACTGAGGAAAGGATTATATTAGATGATATAAGGTAAATCCACACTTTAAGCCTGAAGTAAGTTATAAAATAGAAGAAAATACTTATTGTAATTCCTATTAATGCAAATGATAAGTATAGAATTGGTAAAAATCTTTTGGTTATAACTAAATCCAAACCAGAAACTACTAATAATCCCATGTTTAAGAACAAGAGTATTGTGCCGAGGAGCATCTGTACTTTGTAGGTAGTAAACTTCGAATAATTGTTGATTAGAAAAATACTAAAATAATAACTTAGAGCGATAAGTATTATAGAAAATATAATTGGTAAAAGAAAAGATACGATAAAATCTTGGTATTCTAACCTGTAAAATCTAACCTCAGTTATATATTCATCTTCTTGTAAAAAGAAAGGATTAGATAATTTGATCTTTACAGAAGGAATATCATCTGGTACTCTTTCAATAATTCTGTAGAATTCTTTTTCATTGTTTACTATGGTACCGTTAACTTCTTTCACGTATGATAAAGGTAGAATTTTTGTGAAATTTTCTTGTTTAAATAACATACCGATAGAATCAATGCCTAGTTGTTTGGTAACAAAAAAAGGTAGTGATCTTTTCCCAATTAGGTTTGTACATGAGATTAGTTCGTATATATTAAAGATTAATAAAGATAAAAAAACTACTGTTGCTAATGTTATATATAATATCCTAGAGACTTTATTCATAGTAATTATAATAACTGCATTAAATCTGTTTTTCAACAAATAATGAGAGTGCGTCTTATAATCTTTTAAAAGCCACTGCTCAAGAGAATATCATTTTTGGAGAGTTATAGAATATAAGTACTGTATTAAAATTGCTTTTATCGATAAGTTGTAAAGAGAAATATAGGTGTTATAAATTTATAAGAAAACCTCTATATGAATTAACCCAAGTAACGAAGATACCTTAAAAACACTATTTTTTATTTGTCCATATGGTAATATATTGACTATACCGCAATAAGAATGTAGAAGAAATTAAAAATCTGTTCTTGCTAGTAGTATTTACAGATTTCTTGACATGACTTCACTCAAGAAAATACCTTTCCTAAGAAGTTATGAAAGCTGAAATACAATAAAGGAGTTTATCTGAATAAGTTTTTAGAATAGATGTGATATAAAGGTATATGAAGAATTAGATTTTTGGTATAGCATCTAGTTGGGTATGGGTTATTTTTTGTAATCAATAAAGAAACATTAGTTAGTCTTTATGATTGTTGTAATTTTTAGATTTTTGTTATATTGTAAGTTAAAGAGTTTTTTTACTATAGTATTTTACATGATTTATGAGTATGTTAGTGCATAGTATTTATAGAAGAGGTTGTATATTGTGTAAAGGTGAAATAACGGATGAGAGATTAATTAGTTTAGGTATTTGTTCGAGATGTTTTCCTGGTTTTTCTGATGACATTGATAAATTGTTTAGTAGTTTTTATTCTAACGATGTGATTGCTGAGCTGTTGAATACTAAGGAAGAAATAAATAATTGGATAGAAATATTTCAAAAATCTTTGAAAGTTTCTCCTTGGAGTACCCAAGTGTCTTGGGCTAAAAGGGTGATATTAGGTAGAAGTTTTTCCTTGGTTGCTCCCACGGGTATAGGTAAAACTACTTTTGGGATAATAACTGCTATATCAATGGCTATGAAAGGTAAGAAATCTTTGATAGTAGTTCCTACGATAAATTTAGTGAAACAAGTTAGCGAAAAGATAGCTGAATTTTGCGGTAACATTGGTATTAGTCCAAAGGTAATAATGTATTCGTCTAAGCTAACATCTAAGGAGAAAGTTAGTTTCAAGAAGGATTATTCAGATAAGAATTACGATATAGTTATCGTTACTTCGAGTATGGTAAAGAACCTTGTTGATCTTGGGGATGGGGTTAAGTTTGATTTTATATTTGCTGATGATGTTGATTCTTTGCTTAAAAAATCAAAAAACATAGACTATATTGTGATGTTATCAGGATTTTCTAGGGAAGAAATTGATAAGACTTTGGAGTTTATAAAGGCTAAGTTTTTACTTGGAATATCAAAAGAAAATAAAAAATTTGAAGAAAACTTGAGAAATTATAAGGAAATTTTGGAAACAATGCAATCGATAAAGAGTAAAGAAAAAGGAGTGTTAGTTGTATCGAGTGCTACTGGTAAGCCTAGGGGAGCTAGGGTTAAACTTTTTAAGGAGTTGTTTGACTTTGAGGTAGGTAGAGCTTCTGATGCGGTGAGTAATATTAGTAATTATTATTTGATATCGAAGAATTTAGAACAAGATTTTCTTAAGATATTGGAATTTATGGGTGATGGAGGTATAGTTTTTGTTCCACCTGAAAGAGGTGTTGATTATGCTAAGAAGGTATCGAATTTAATAAACTCAAAAACAAATCTAAAAAGTGTGGTTATATCTTCAGAAAAAGGAGATGAAGGTTTGAAGAAATTTAAATTAGGAAAAGTAAATGTAGTTGTTGGGGTGTCAACGTATTACGGTACTTTGGTAAGAGGTATAGATATACCAGAACGAATAATCTATGCTATTTTCTTAGGGTTACCAAGCTACAAAGTAATTGTTGATCCAACCAATTTGAGCGTATCTTCTTACCAAGTTTTAAAAATTCTGTCTGAATTAGTTGTTAATATTGAAGACAAAAATGAAAAGAAGAAAATTGAAAGTTTTATTAGGAGATTTAGGAATAACATGGGGTATGAAAATCTTCTAAATCAAGGTAGAGAAATTTTAAAAGAGTTATTGAAACAAGAGAAGTTTATAGAGATATTGAAAAATTCTACGGATATAGTTTTAAGAAATATTGATGGTAAGAACTTTATTGTGATACCCGACGTAAATACTTACATTCAAGCTAGTGGTAGGACTTCGAGGTTGTATGTTGGTGGAATAACCAAAGGCATATCTATAGTACTTGAAAGTGATGAAAAACTTGTTGATGTAACTTCTAGAAAGTACAAATGGATAAAAGATGTTGAATGGAAAGAATTTAGTGAAGAAGAAGTTAGTAAGGATTTGGAGATAGCGAAACTAGATAGAAAAAAGCTTTCCTTAGTTGCTAGTGGTAAAGTGGAGAATGAGGTTAAAAGAATTAATAAAACGGTGCTTATAATTGTAGAATCTCCAACAAAAGCAAAAACTATATCGAAACTACTTGGAACACCGATTGAGAGGATAATAAAAGGAATGAATTGTTATGAAGTTACAACAGGTAATGTAACATTTATTATCACGTCATCGAAAGGACATATATTTGAATTAGTCACTGATAGTGAAGATCTGTATGGTATGAAAGTTATGAATGGAACTCTTATTCCAGTTTACGATGCGATAAAAATATGTCAAAATTGTAATAAAACATTTGTTAGCCAAGAAAACAAGTGTATATATTGTAATGATTCTAGGTATATTGATAAGATAGATAATATTATCTCCCTAATAGAATTAGCTAAAGAAGTTGATGAAGTGTTGTTAGCTTCTGACCCAGATACAGAAGGTGAAAAGATAAGTTATGATATTTTTGCATTTCTAAGCCCTTATATTAAGTTTTTTGGTGGTAGTATAAAGAGAATAAGGTTTCATGAAGTTACGTATCATGCGATAAAGGACAGTATAAGTAGACCTGAAGAAGTGAATATTAACTTAGTTGAAGCTCAGTTATTGAGAAGAATACAAGATAGATTGGTAGGGTTTGGATTAAGTGGATTCTTGAAAGAGAAGTTTAGCGATGATAATGTTTCAGCTGGTAGAGTCCAATCTCCAGTTTTGGGTTGGATCGTAGAAAGATTTAATGAGTATAATACATCGAAGACATATTTTTCTGAAATTGTACTATCGGGTCAAGGTGAAGAAATATCTCTTTCTATAGAAGGTAAAGATGAGGAAATAGGTGTAAAGTTAGGTAGTAAAGCCAAAGTAAAAATTTTAGAGGAAAAAAACATAGAACTTCATCCATTACCACCTTTTACTACAGATACGATACTATCTCAAGCTAATAGATCTTTTGGTATGAGTTCAGATGAGGTTATGAAATTACTGCAGGATTTGTTCGAAGAAGGTTTTATTACTTATCATAGAACTGACTCAACTACTGTATCAGCGTTTGGTCAAAATATAGCAAAAGAATATCTAGGTGTAAAGGGAATGGAAGATTTATACATGCCGAGAGGTTGGGAGTCTGAAGGAGCACATGAATGTATAAGACCAACTAAATCAATTGATCTACAGACCTTACAGTTACTTCTTAATGAAGGTATTATATCTACTTCAACATTGAAGAGATCGCATCTTATGGTTTATGATCTTATATTTAAGAGATTTATAGTTTCTCAAATGAAGCCTATTTTGGTTAAAAGTTTGACATATATAATTAATTTAGGACAAAGGGAGATTACGGTTTCGAGAAATGTTGATGTTATAAGTGAAGGATGGAATAAAATAGGATATTTAAGAATAGATAAACCTTTGCCAGAAGAATTGGTTGTAATTAAGGTAAACTGTATTAAGAAACCTAAGGTTAGTTTACTTTCTGAAGCGGATATTATACAGATGATGAAACAGAGAGGTATAGGTAGACCTTCAACATATTCTAAGATAATTTCAACTCTGTTAAAAAGAAGGTATGTTTTGTCAAAAAACAATAGATTGATACCAACAGAAAAAGGTATAAGAGTTTATTCTATACTAAAAAGCAGGTATGGTGAATTTATATCTGAGGAAAGAACAAGGTACATAGAGCAGGTAATGGATGATGTAGAACAAGGTAGAGAAAATTATTTTTCCGCTTTAGATGAAATTTTTAAAGAGTACAAGTATAGTATTGAAATTTCAAAGTGAAATTTTCTTTTGATTATATACATTTTACTTAATATTTTCCTCTTACTTAAGGCTTACTTAAAATTTATCCATCCGGATAAGTTCTTAAGAGTATTGGTTTTTTAGGGTTTTGTGTAAATTTAGCGCATCTATTCAAAAGATCTTTGTGTTAATGAAAAAGTGTGGGTATAAACTTAAAACACTTTTGCTTATTTTTGTTTGGATACATCAGTTCTATATTAAATGATATAGGTAAAACGCTAAAAATGAAAGTATAGGTAAATTTTGGGCACAAACTTTCTAAAGAATAGTATTTTTTTGAGCTACAGGTCTTTTTTAGGGAGTTGTTGAATTCCTTAGGAATATTTTCTGAGGTCTTTGAGTAGCAAAGTAACATTTTTGTAACTCTCACGGTTATTTGAAAAGGGAAGGTATGTTTTTTCATAATATAAAATTACTTTGGAGGATAGGATGGAGATAGAGGTTTTGGGTTTAGATGGTTCGCCTAAAGGTAAAATAGAAGTTAGTGATGAGATATTCAACTGCAAGTATAACAACGATCTCGTATATAAAGCTTTAGTAGCGGAGTTGGCCAATTCTAGGCAGGGTACTGCTTCAACTAAGACGAGAGGAGAGGTTAGAGGTGGTGGTCGAAAACCATGGAGGCAGAAAGGAACTGGTAGGGCTAGACATGGATCTATAAGATCTCCAATATGGGTTGGAGGTGGAATTGCTCATGGGCCAAAACCAAGAGATTATTCTATAAAGATTCCAAAGTTAATGAAAAGAAAAGCTTTTTTTGTTGTTCTCTCTGCTAAATTAAGAAATAAAGATCTAATTGTTGTAGAAGATTTTTCATTAGGAAACTATAAAACTAAGGAGTTTGTTAAGACTTTTGGCAATATCTTGAAGAAGATAGAAAATGGTTTTGGATTGCTAGTTTTACCTTCTATTGATAGAAATATTATCTTATCTTCTAGAAATGTACCAGTATTAAAAATTTCTGTTTACAATAATTTAAGTTTTAAGGATGTATTTTATTCTTCAAAGATTGTGTTTACGAAGAGTTCGATAAAGAATTACGAAGAGATGTACTTACAGAAGGTAAGTTAATCTATTTACGAATATCATTTTTAATTTTGGTTTTGGTGGTTTTTCTGATAAATATTTATAAACTCTTGAAAGATAGTATAATAGCATTTAGGATATAATTTAGGAGGGTAGTTATGGATGTTCTCATAGAAGGTAAAGATTTTATAATAACAGATGATGTTAGAAGTCATGTTTACGAGAAACTGAACAAGTTATCATTTGCTAGTGATAGGATAACAAAAATTCATTTTTTTATCTCTACTACCCCTATATCCACGACCTTGTGCGAGATCGATGTATTTGTTGATCATACAAAGGTATTTGCAAAACATGAGCATAGTGATTGGAAAATAGCAATAACGAATGCTGTTAATAAAGCTCATGATTTAATATTGAAAGATAGAAAAAAGAGGAAGGATGCGAGATTAAAGGATGCTAGAAAGAAAAGACAATGAACATAAAATCTTTCATAGATATTGCAAAGCTTGAATATAATCTTTACCTTGAAGTTGTAGTAGGTCACGATAGGATTGAAAGCAAAGAAATAACATCCGTTGTTACCAATAGACCAGGTTTATCGTTGGTTGGTTTCTTTGATAATTTTGCATATGATAGAGTTCAGATAATAGGTAAAGGAGAGCAGGCATATATAAATAAAGTTTATACTGAAGGTATTCAGGAGAGTAAGGCTAGTATTAAAAAGTTTTTTTCTTTTGATATTCCGTGTTGTATAGTATCGGATTATAAGGGGCTTCCAGATGAATTCCTTCAAGTTGCTGATGAAAGTGGTGTACCAATAATAGCAAGTTGTTTGGATACTTATCAATTGACATTCTCTGTGGAGTTGATACTCAATAACGAGCTTGCACCTTGTGTAGTTGTAAATGGTGAAATGTTTGATATATTTGGTTATGGGGTTTTGATAATAGGTAGGAGTGGTATAGGTAAGAGTGAAGTTGGACTTGAGCTTTTGAGTAGGAAACACAGGTTTGTCTGTGATGATGTTGTCTTAATAAAAAAGATAAGGTATCCTGAAGGGTATAGGGCTGTTGCCTTTCCTTATAATCCAAGTATGAGTAATCTCATTGAAGTTAGAGGAATAGGTATTATTGATATAGAAAAAATGTTTGGAAGTGGTTTACTTATACCTAAGAAAGAAGTTGATATAGTAATAGAATTAGTGGATTGGGATAGTACTATGATTGTTGATAGAATAGGGAATAATATTGAAATTTATGAGGTGGTAGGAATAAAATTACCGAAAAGAACGATACCTGTGACTTCAGGTAGAAATATCGCTTTCTTGATAGAAACTGCAATAATGAATGAAAGAATTAAAAGAAAGGGAAGTGTATGAAAAGAAAAAAGTTTGTAATTGAGGCTAAATATGGTATTCATCTTAGACCAGCTGTAAGGATATACGAAGCTATAAAAGATTTTAGATCTAAGGTTGAAATAAAAAAAGATGATAACGTTGTAGATGCTAGAAGTACCCTAGGATTGTTGATACTAAATATACTTCCTGGTGACACTATAGAGGTTATTGCCAATGGTGTTGATGAAGATCAGGTAATAGAAAAGTTGACTGATTTAATAGAAAATAAAAAACTTGGAGATGAGGAGGATACCTAGAGATAGTTTTCTATCATCTTAGGGTTATCTAATCTGAATAGATCTCTTCCCATGATTATGAAGTCCGCTCCGCTCGAGAAAGCTTCTTTTGGTGAAGTTACTCTCTTTTGATCGTCAACATCGTTTGTTATTCTAATACCTGGTGTGATAAGTTTGGCTTCTGGGAACTTTTTCTTTATAAGTGGCACTTCGATGGGAGAACATACAAAATGGGAAATCCCATTATTCATTCCTAGTTCTACTAGTTTTGCGATTTCTTCTTCAACACTGTAGTTTATTCCTATCTCATTAAGATCTTGGTCTGAGAAACTAGTAAGTATAGAAACTCCTACAGGTATTATCCCTAAATCTTGAGATACTTTGGTAACTCTCTTTAGACATTCGCTACCAGATAGTAGATGAACTGTAAACATGTCTGCAAGTTCTGATATAACTTTTATATGCTTCTCAACTGTTGCAGGAATATCAAAAAATTTTAAGTCTAAGAATATCTTCTTATCATGTTCCTTTAGAACATTGATTACTTCTCTGTTTCCTTTAAGAAAGATTGAATGTATTTTATACCACTTGAAGATTTCTTTTGTTCTTTCGAATAATATGGAGAAATCCGAAATCTCGGTTACATCTATTGCTACTATTATTCTATCAATCATAATTGCTTCCGTCCTAGCTTCTTTATTTCTTCTTCAATTGGTATATTTTTTATGGTAGTTTTCTCAAGTATATCGTAATCTAAAGTACTGCCTTTCAAGAGTAAATCGATCTGTTCGGTGGTGATGGGGAAGAATTTGAATCTACCTAGTATTTTTGATGAAACTCTTAATAAAGTTAAGGGTATATATATTTTTACGTATTTTTTTTTGCCTATAGCATTGGCAAATGAATCTATAAATTCATTGAAAGTGTATTCTCTTGGTCCTACTAAGTCGAATTCTTTTCGGTTTATTTTGTTTTCAGTTATGATATAGGATATAAAGTTTGATAGTGTAGTTATGGAAATTGGTCTTATAACGTAATTTCCGTCTCCTATTATTGGTACTATACCTATTTTTATCATTCTGTATATCATCTTGGTGAATTCTCCTTCACTTCCGATAACTATTGAAGGTCTTAATATTATCCAGTTTTCGAATGATTCTATAACATACTTTTCTGCTTTGTATTTGGTTAGGTAATACTTTGACTTGGTTGTTCCTGATGCACCTAGAGCACTCATCTGTATAAATCTATTTACACCGTTTTCTAAAGCAAGATCAACTAAATTTTTTGTTGCTTCATAGTGATACTTCCAGAAAGTTATTCCTTTTCTAGGAAATTCTCTAATTATCCCGACTAAGTTTACTACTGTATCTACGTTTCTAAGAAAGTTAGAGTAACTCTCTGGTATGGTTATATCTCCATAGACAATTTCGACATTTTTAATGTAGTGTTTCTGTGCTAAACTATCAAGAATTTTATTGATTTTGTTTTTGTTTCTAGCCAATACTCTGACTTTTACATTCTTAAGTAACAAATTTTTTAGTATATGACTTCCTATGAAGCCTGTCCCA
>JBKBIJ010000031.1:14149-14418 GCA_046299455.1 Brevinematia bacterium
TAAGGAATACTGTCATGGTGATATAATTCTAATATAAACATTAATTTGTTTTCTATATTATTAGGCCTTTACTTTGAATCAATCATGATTTATATCACTTTGAAAAACTTTTAACTATTACTGATATAATTTGTTAGAGATATACTTTATTCGTATAAAAAAACTTTTTTTTCATCTCTTCATTACTGCTCAAAAGAGAAAAGCTATTTAAAAAATATTTTTTGCTTTTTTTTCTTGGTAAGTATTTGTAGGTGCTAAGAGGTTTTGTA